>JAGCGE010000003.1 GCA_017649745.1 Clostridiales bacterium
AGCATAGTCTTGTGACATCATAGATTTCTCCTGTATCATATGTACAAAGAACAGTATAATCATTAATATCCAACTCGTAACCGCCAACTACTTCTTCTTTACCAAATATCTCAAGATACACGGGATTTCCGCTATCAATATGGTCTCCAGTTAATCCCGCTGAAGCAAGGGTAATCATAGCATCGCCATAATCCGGGTTATCGGATATACCTATTTCAGCAGTTCCACCAGTACATATAAGTTTAACGCCGATGTAATTGTGATCTTCATGCCTGAGCGCGGGATTCCAATACAGCCAAGGTAAAGTATGTCTCTCATTGGCACTTGAAACTGTAAATGTATGGACCGGATTAGGTCTCATGGTTCTATCTGATTCGTCATTTAAAATATAAAATGCTTCAATCCTCATCTCGCCAGATGTATTATCTGGAGATAAGTTACATTTGCACTGAACTTCAACATTAGCCTGGATATAGGCATCCTGAACAAGAGGTATGGCACTGAACAGAACAGTAGTTGCCAGATTTTCTCTTTCTTCCTCGGTTAATCCGGTTATGTCGATGTCCTGAAGTATTATCGGTCTATCGCTAACATTTGTATTAAACGATGTAATCCTTCCCTGAATGTACTCAGAGCTTTCCTGTCTGCTCTGAGCATTACTCAGGTCTACAACTACTTCATCATCCCAGCAATACTGAGGATAATCGGGATTTCTATACCCGTAAGTTCTCTCCGTAAACGACTCTCTAACTCTATTGTAGGGGTCATAAACCCACCCATCATAGATGTTCCCCGCATTAGAGGAATACAGGGTAAGATAAGTTACCCCATACTCCCCTTCCTCAGGAAAGACGCCTTCGTCGAGATAAGCGTATCGTCTCTCAATATTGCTCATGAGTGTCTCCTTTACGATGTGTAGCTTACTTCATAGTTGACGAGGTCTTCATAAGACCAGTTAATAGTTCTCATACGGTTATAGACGACAGTGGTTCCTGTAAGTCTATCATAAACCGAAGTGTTATCCTTAAGGATTGTAATTCTCCAAGTGTCACTACCGCTATAATACTTAATGCTCATTAACTGAGTTGTCATCTTAACATCGCTATGACTTAGGTATGTAACGGTAGCATCTTCGGAACTACCATAAATATCTTTCCAGCATACCTTAAGACCAGAAGTATCGAGAGAGGTACTAGTAGTTTCCACAGTTTCAGTAATAGTGGTCTGAGTGCTGCTTCCACTACTAGTATCGCCCTGTTCATTTGTAAGAGATTCCAAGGTAGGAATGCAGGTGTATCCATCGGCCTCCCAGGTCTGGACTACTTCGGTAATTCGTACCGCATCGTTCATTCCATACTCGTTGCGAATCTCACAAATATCACCAACTTCAAAGTCATCGTGGTATCTATACATTATTGTGGCATCAATCTCGCCTTCAAACGCTGTCTCAGGAACTAATTCGGCAAGTTTCTCAACACCCTTCTGAACAAGGGTATTTGTATACTGCTGAACATCCATTACAGTACTTCCGCTGGTGACGGAACTCACATCGTGGCAGTCCACGTAAATCTCACGTCTAGCCAGTCCTGTTTTTTCAGAAGCGCGATCATCATCAAACTCCAGATAATGGGTGATAAATGTTTGAGTAGCTCCTTCTCCTTCACCGGCGATTCTAAGAACATTTTTATAGTTCTTTATAGACTCAAGGTAGTTAGAATTCAGCAAATTATCGTGCGTAGGGCTGAATACCACATAAGAATTAAATGTCTGTTTATAACTTCTGTCAACACCAGCATACAAACCAAACACAAAATTACCGTTTGTATACTCCATTTTGAATCCCAGGTGATATGCCTGGCACACCTTCTTAATAACATCAAGAATTGCCTCTCCATTGTACTGAGCGGCATGCGTATAATTGACGGAAGTGACTCTTGGATCAGTACTTACATTAAAAACAAGGTTGTCGATTTGTCTTCTTGAATCGACGGGATTTATAATGTTCTCGTTCATTATGGAATGAATTGCGTTCTGCACCGATCCGTTGATATTCGTCTGTTTCCAGACTATTCTTCGATCGAGAATCGATTCTAAAGCTCTTCCGGTTATGTTGTAAATGTTTCCTGTCTCGCTGTCCGTCTCGATCTTTATCGACTCGACAATCATTATTCGATTGGACGTCGGTATTGTCAAGAAGTAATCCTTCTTAATGCTCTGGGCATACTTTGCGGTGACGGGAAGACATAATTCGAACTCCCCAACATCGTTGTATCGGTCAGTCCAGATAAATGATTTATACTTATCCAGTTTACCAACCGCCTCCAATGAGGAGTCCCGAACAGTAATTTCGATCATGATTAAACTCCTTCATAGCAAACAGGATTAATAAACTCTGCCGAAGCAAGAGCGGAATTAGAATCAGTAACACGAACAGTATTAATACCAGATTTGAGCGAAAACCAGTCCGGATTCTGGTTAAGAAGATTTAAAGCGTTATGATCAGCATCAGCTGTATCGGTCCAAACACAAGATTTCTGACCAGTTATGGTGCAAATGGTTAATACATCGCCCTGAATAAAACCTTCATTCGGTGTATATATGTCTATGGACTGGGCAGTACCATCTTCGTTGGCAAAACTAACAGTAAAAGCCGGAACTCCGTCATGAACCGGAGCGGTGATGTCATTATCGATAGTTAATGTTAAATATCCACCGACTTCTACTTCTCCGTCATAGTCAATCTCAATCTCGTCATTAATATCGAGTGTTGTTTCCTGATTAAGTAACTCATACCACTTTGGATCTGGGCATATGATGGACACCTGAGTAGCCGATTCATCAGAAAATATATTAGGTTCATTTTTTTCGATATAACCCTGGGTCCAGAGCGTTCTATTATCGGTTTCTACTTCGATGTAAATCATCTTTTTAATTGGAAACAGCCTGTAAGAATACTGTCTCACTTCCTCGATGCCCGTTCCGGTCTCAGAGTAAAATATCAAGTCCATCACAATATTTCTTTTACCTATACGAGCGGAGTTAAATAAGTCTCCATCGACCACCATTTCCGTAGTGTTAATGTCGGCTTCCACAGGTCCAAGACCATCTATCTTATCGATAACAAAACCAGTCTTATTTGTAACATTTGTCGGACTAGTCAGCACCATAGTAAAGGCGTCCGACCGATCCTGCTTCTGATAAACAGTCACTTTTTTAATCATTTTGAATTTTTCTCCTTTACTATTATTTGTCGTGGGTTGGGGTGGAGTCGAACCACCGATGTTTCTTATGTAACGGATTTACAGTCCGCCGCCATCGCCACTAGGCATACCAACCCGTAATACCGGCCAGAGCTGCGACACCCTGACCGGCTTAAGAAAGAGGTACAACAGAGCAGAACTATTGAATAGCACTTGCCAACTGAGAGAAACCATTCCTTGTCTGGCGGTAGATCTCTGTACGGCTAAGCGCCTTCGGGCTATTATTAGTCTGGTTGAATGTAACATTAGGACGTTCATTCTGTTCCGCCATTATGTTACCTAATTTGGTAAGCATCTCTGTCTGTTGCTCATCGTTTCTTGCCTGAACGGCTATCCTGCGAGTGTCAAACATGCTCGCTAAAGCCGCAGATCTAGCATTAACCTGAGACAAATCAAGAGTAGGCGTAATAACAGGATTTACGTCTATAGAACCATCCAGCATACCAGACAATTGCTGAATAGCATTTTGTACTGCGGAAACCGATCCTTCCGCCATTTCTCCAGCAGCATTTTCAGCCACTTTCGAATTGTCACGAAGACCTATCGCTAAACCTTCATCCATGAATTTACCAATTTCCATGAAGACTCGAGAGGGCGAATGAACTTTGGTAATGTTCTTAACAGCATTAACTATCGATGCCGCTATAGCTGAAGCCGTGGATATAGCATACGACTTCCTGGAGTTCATACCGATGATTATACCGTTAATAATATGAGCGCCAGTATTCTCAAATGTCGCTTCTCTCTTTAATACGATTTCTTCAATCTTATCGGCAAATCTATAAATCTCATCTTGGAAATCTCTGGAATCACGAATACGAATAATACCAGAAGTGATCTTATCAACAATCTTTCCACCGCATTCAGCAAATCCTGCAGTTTTAATTTCGTTTTCGAGATACTCCTTAACCTTGTTAAGAATACTTGTAATGTTCTCCTGTATCTTCTCTATTCCATTTTCTTCCAAAGTTCCTTCAGCAATGGCATTAGTTATGTCTTTACCAGTGTTACTAGCCTGTGCTATAACCTGACTGTCATTAAGACCTTCGACTGTGCCTTCAGCCATTTCACTTCCAGTGGTTCTACCAACTCTAGTTGCATCACCACCTTCACTTACCTTATCACCAACTTCTTTTAAGCTCTGCTGATATGTTGCATAGAATTCATCGATATCGATTGGCTGATTGAGAAGAGCGCTAAGCTCCGTCGATAATTCTTGTTTAATAGATTTAGCGCCAGAGGCTATCTTCTGATTATACAATTCGACATACTCATCAAGCTGCGTGTCGGTCATACGATTAAGCTGTTTGAGCTCATCTATAGACTCTACGCCCATCTGCGCAATAGCTTCTCTTAGATTAACATCTTTAATTCTAGAAGTCAGCGACGCTACTGTAGCATTATAATCGTTAAGTTGATCAACCTGTGCCTGGAGATTGTGCAGTAATTGATTAGTTGATGCATCAGTTGCGACATATGTGGCAATATTGGTATACTGCCCGGTAAGCTGAGAAAGGCTTCCAGTCAATTCATTTTGAATTTTATTCTGGTTTGCTTGCACCTTTTTCTGATACATCGCTTCATACTTGGAAAGCTGGCTGTTATCCATGCGATAAAGTGCTCTAAGTTCGGGCAAATCATCGACAGACATGTTGGAAATAGCAGCTCTTAATCCATTATCTGCAATTCTTCC
>JAGCGE010000054.1 GCA_017649745.1 Clostridiales bacterium
ATCGACACCATTATGATGCATAATGATGAAGATGAAGAAGATGCGGTTATTTACTCTGGCGAAGAAATCACTATCGCTCATGCGGCAGATGATGAGGAAAATAAGGAGACAAAAGAAATGGCTGAGCCTAAGAAAGAAAAGACCGTGCAGGAGGATCTGGACGAGCTCACTGAAGAACAACTTCAGGTAGTTATGGGCCTTATCGGAGCTGCTGCTGAGGGCGTAAAAGAATCAGATAATGAAGGAGATAACGAAGACATGAAACACAATGTGTTTGAGAATGACAACGATTACATTGAGCATGCTGACAGAGACACGTATATGTCGAGCGAGGAGCTGAGCACGATTCTTGAGGACGCTAAGTCTAACGGATCGCTTAAGAAGACTTTCTTCGCTCATGGTATCACGAATATTGACTATCTCTTCCCGGATGACAAGAACCTTGATACTCCGCCTCAGTACATCAAGAGAGATACTGACTGGGTGTCCGGTGTTATGAATGGCGTTCACAAGACACCTTTCAGCCGCATTCGTTCTACGTTTGCTAACATTACTGGTGATGAGGCTCGTGCTCGAGGATACATCACTGGACATCAGAAGGTATCTGAGGTCCTTGCATTGCTGAAGAGAAGCACTTCTCCTCAGACTGTGTACAAGATGCAGAAGTTCGATCGTGATGATATTATCGACATCACTGACTTCGACGTAATCAGCTGGATCAAGACCGAGATGAGAATGATGCTTGACGAGGAAATTGCTCGTGCAATCCTTGTTGGTGATGGTCGTGAGGCTGGTACGGAGTACTCGATCTCTCATGATCATATCCGCCCGATCTGGACTGATGATGATCTGTTTACGGTAAAGGTTCCGGTTGCTGTTGAGCAGTCCGATAGCCTTGCTGTTCGTGCAAAGAAGACGATTCAGGCAATCGTTCGTGCTCGTAAGTACTACAAGGGATCTGGCAACCCGGTGTTCTATACGACTGAGGATACTCTGACTGAGATGCTCCTGCTTGAGGATCTGAACCAGAGAATCATCTATGATACTGTTGACAAGCTTGCTAACGCTCTTCGTGTTTCCAAGATTGTTACGGTTCCGGTTATGGAGAACCTTACTCGTGAGGTTTCCGGTGAGAACAGACCGCTTGTTGGTATTATCGTTAACCTGAACGACTACAATGTTGGTGCTGATAAGGGTGGCGCTGTGAACATGTTCGATGACTTCGATATCGATTACAATAAGTACAGCTACCTGATCGAGACCCGTTGCTCTGGTGCTCTGACGAAGCCTTATTCTGCAATGGCGGTTGAGCTGGATTTTCAGTAGGACTCACCGTCGGTCCGGTAACGGATGAGTCAGAAGACCTCCTTGGCAAACATTGCGATGACCTTCAGGAAAACATTCGCGTGAGTGCTGATGGAACCTTCACCGGAACATTGCACTATGTAACAGGATACACTGGATTCTCTGGTGATCCGACAGAGCAGGAAGGCAACTATCTTGCAATCAAAGTAACTGGCGATGCAGATCGTGTAAGAGTTAAGAGCACGAAATCTGGATCTAAGTGGATTACTCTTGATGCAAGTAGAGAGCACATCTGGATTCTTAAGAATGGTAATCAGGGTGGATTTATTGTTGAAGAGAAGATCGGAGACAAGATTACCACGAATGAATACAACTTTAGTGGCCTGACGCTCGAGGAGCCTTAAATTCAAAATGGGGATGAAAGTGCTATGAAGTATTATGGTAAAATTGGATATGGCGTTATTGCTGAAACTCAACCACACTCAGGGGTCTGGGAAGACACGATTATAGAACGTGCACATAAAGGAGAGCTCACTCGGAATAGTCGTCGAATCCAAAACGGCGAAGATGTTAATGATAACATTACCATTTCGAATGAAATTACTATAATTGCTGACCCGTATGCACTTCAGAACTATATGAATATACGCTATGCTGAAGTCAGAGGGGCAAGATGGAAAGTTAATTACGTAGAAGTCTTGCACCCTCGGCTTAAGCTCACGTTAGGAGGAGTATATAATGGCCCGATCCCGCCTCCCGTTCCAGTTGATTCTGGAACAAACAGTTGATCCCGGCGGCGAGGTCTATTTTCAGCCTCCGGCAACGTTAAAAATGATCTACCCTTGTATTAGGTACAATCTTGAACGACTGGACGGAGATACTGCAGATGATGGGACTTATCTCGTGCACAAAGGGTATAATGTCATATACATCTCTAGAGATCCAGATTCACCTGTACCTGAAAAACTGAGAATGCTTCCAATGAGTAGGTTCATTCGTTACTATAGTTACGAGAACATGCATCATTGGGTATTCACTATATACTACTAATAAGGAGAAACAGATATGTCTGCACTTATTTGGGATAAATCCGATGAAAGATTTTACCAGACTGGTATTGACAACGTAGCTATCTACGTTAAGACGGCTGGAACTTATGGCAACGGTGTGGCATGGAGTGGTGTTAGCTCCATTGCTGAGTCTCCGTCTGGCGCAGAGTCCAACAAGATCTACGCTGACAATGTTGAGTACCTTAACCTGATCTCGGCCGAAGAGCTTGGTCTTACGATTACGGCTTACGACTATCCGGACGAATTCGAGCAGTGTGACGGAACGGCTACGCCTGTTGCAGGTGTTAAGTTTGGTCAGCAGGCTCGTAAGCAGTTCGGTCTTGCTTATCGTACTCGTATTGGTTCGAACGAAGATGGCGATGGCCATGGCTACAAGATTCATCTTGTATACAACTGCAAGGCTGCTCCGTCCGAGCGTACTTACAATACGGTTAACGAGTCTCCTGAGGCTATTGAGTTCTCTTGGAGCATTTCTACGACCAAGGAGAATGTTACTGGTTACAAGCCGGTAGCTATGATTACGATCGATAGCCGTAACTTCACGACTACTGCACAGGCTGCTGCTCTTAAGGCTTTCGAAGAGAAGCTTTGGGGTCGCGATGCTGATCAGGAGCATTCGATTTCGGCTCTTGAGCCTACGCTTCCTGATCCGCTGACAGTTGTCACTGATCTTACGGTTAGCGGCGGCTGATTAAGCTCGTTCCACTCTTAACCTTATACATCTTTCTGCGGGGCTCTGGGATATACCTAGGGCCCCAAACCACTATTAGGAGGACTAGTTAAATTATGCTTAAACAGGACATTACTTATGTAGATTTTAATGGAATTGAAAGAACTGAATCTTTCTATTTCAACCTTACAAAAACTGAGCTCGCAGAACTCGATATTGATGCTGGTGGTACTCTCCGCCAGAGACTTATGAGACTTATGGAGACTCAGGACAACTTCGGAATGGCTAAATTCTTTAAAGAGCTCATTGTAAAGGCTTATGGCGAGAAATCTGATGATGGCCGTTACTTCGATAAAGGAGAAGACAATGCATACGGAAAGAGATTTACTCGTTCCAATGCATTCGATAAGTTCTTTACTGAGCTTTTGAGCGATCCTAGTGGAAATAAAGCCGAGGCTTTCCTTTATGGAGTAGTTCCGAAGGATGTTGCAGATCAGGCAAAAGCGAATACTACACCGAAGATTTCTGTCGGTGATGACGACGTCATTGCTCCGTAATTGACGCATATAGGAGGAGTTATATGCTCACGATAACAGTTCAGGGACGAGAATTCTGGAACGAAAATATTCAGGAATTCCAATCGTTTCCTACACAAGAACTTCAATTAGAGCATTCACTCATCTCTCTTTCAAAATGGGAGTCGAAATGGCATATTCCGTTTTTAACGGACAGTAAGCGTACTAAGTATGAGAAGACAAAAGAGCAAATGCTTGACTATATTCGCTGTATGACGGTGAATAAAAATGTTAATCCTCTAGCTTATTATGCATTGACTGATGATAATA
>JAGCGE010000055.1 GCA_017649745.1 Clostridiales bacterium
AACAAGGAATTGCTTGGCTTATTCGGAACGCTTCTGTTCCTTGGTCTTGTCCTCGGTATCATCTTTATGTTTGCTACGGCACTTATAATTTACTATAAGCAGATCTCAGAAGGCTATGAGGACAGAGACAGATTTGTCATCATGGAAAAGATCGGAATGAGTTCATCCGAAGTTAAGCGCACCATAAGGACCCAGATCCTTCTCGTGTTCTTCCTGCCGCTAGTAGTAGCAGCTATACATACATTGTTTGCTTCGCCGATCCTTCTTAAGATGCTTAGACTTCTTATGATGACTAACACATCTCATTATCTGATCTGCGCTCTGGTGGTCTTTGTGGTTTTCGCTACCATTTATGCTCTTATCTATTCAGGAACATCGAAAACGTATTATAATATCGTAAAATGATGTTTTTCGGAGAGTATTGATGTATCGGATCTTATTAGTTGAAGATGATGCTAATCTGGCTTCGGCCATGAAGACCCATATAGAGAGTTGGGGTAATGAGGTGCACCTCATAAGTGATTTCAAGAACATAATGCCGGAGTTTAATGAGTATGACCCGCATCTCGTTTTAATGGACATTATGCTTCCGTTCTTTAACGGATATCACTGGTGTGAGACAGTAAGAAAAGTATCGAATGTTCCGATCATTTTCCTGTCATCCGCATCTGACAACATGAACATCGTAATGGCGATGAACATGGGCGGCGACGACTTTATCCCGAAGCCGGTAGATCCGATGGTCCTGACCGCGAAGATACAGGCGATACTCCGCCGTAACTACGAGATTAAGAACACTTCTTCGGCTATCGAGTTTAGCGGTGCGACATTAAATCTCAATGACGGTACTGTATCCGTAAACGACAGTACGATCGAACTTACGAGAAATGAGTTTAGGATCCTTCGTGTCCTTCTCGAAAACAGAGGCAAGATCGTAAGCCGCGATTCGATCATGAATGCACTCTGGCAGGATGACTGTTTCGTGGAAGAGAATACACTTACGGTTAATATCGCCAGACTTCGTAAGAAGCTTGAAGACAACGGTCTTAACGACATCATAATTACTAAACCGAGGAGCGGATATATCATTCAATGAAACGATCGACAAAAGTGCTCCTTGATACGTTAAAAAGATATTCCTGGCTTTTTGCCGTGCTGATATTGTTCAGCACGGCAACTGCCGTTATATTGTGGCTTTATGGTGTAGGCACAGAGCCTTGCATTTATTCGATCATCGTAAATATATTCATAACGATCGTGTTCTTCATTGTGGTTTATGCGTGTAATATTGTATCTTCATCGGGCAGGGAACATGTTAAGAATATGCCTGAGAATGAGTGGGGCAAGAATATCAAGGCTCATAACCTCGTTGAAGAAGATTACAAGGAGATGCTCAACCAAGTTCTTGATAAGCTCGATTCCATCGAAGTTACAAATAGCGAAGAACGTCAGAATATGCTCGAATACTATACGACTTGGGTTCATCAGATTAAGACTCCGATCTCTGTTATGAGACTTAAGCTAAAGAGCGAAGACACACAAGAGAACAGGGAACTTCTTAACGAACTTTTCCGTATTGAACGTTATGTTGATATGGTCCTTCAGTACATTAGACTCGATACCGATTCATCAGATCTTCTCATAACTGAATACAGGCTTGATGACCTTATCAAGGAAGCAATAAGGAAGTATGCTTCGCAGTTTATCGCTAGTAAGATAAAGCTTGTCTACGAGGGAACTGACCGTAAGGTAGTAACCGACAAGAAGTGGTTCCTCCTGATCCTTGAGCAGCTGTTGTCTAACGCTATCAAGTATTCACCTGAAGGCCAGATAAGCATAATCGTCACTGATAAGGATGAAGTGATCGTCAAAGATACCGGAATCGGTATAGAGCCTGAAGATCTGCCGCGTATTTTCGAAAAGGGATATACGGGTAATAACGGCAGGCTCGGTATGAACTCGAGCGGTCTTGGGCTTTACTTAAGCAAGAAAGCCGCTGACAGGATCGAAGTTCCGATAACGGTGAGAAGTAAGCCTGGCGAAGGCTCAGAATTTATCATCAATATGGGTAAAAAGGCATTGCTCTTAGGATAAGTCCGTAGATTCCGAGGACAACTCCGATAATGACCAAAAGTGCTCCCACAAGAAGAGATTTCTTGATCTTCCAGCCAAGTCCGTAAGTCCTTGTTGGGATGACCAGATTGCCGTTCTCGTCAGGTGTCGGCTGATATCTGAGTACATGATAGCCGAGGACGATCAGAAGAGGGCCTGCAAATGACGAGATGACCATCAAGAAGAAAGTTGCTCCGAGTGTCGCAGATGAAGCCGAAGCACTGACTACTTGATCAGTGTCTATACGACCCGTGAAACGATCCATAACGAATTTGTAATAGCCGTAGGAAACGTACTCCAGACCCGTTGCATAAACGTTGTTAAGGAAATGGAACAATATCGGAAGAATGATATTGCGCCTGGTCACGAAAAGCAACGTTATGACCATGCCAAGAGCTGCAGTTCCGCAGATCCTTTCAGGATCTATGTGCATCAATCCAAACATGACGCCGACTATTGCGACGATCGCGAAATCACTGTCTATGTTCCTGAAGTAGGAAGTGATGATGCCTCTTGTTAGGATCTCTTCGCAGAAAGGTGCCAGGATGCAGGTCGTTATGAACATGAAGATGAATCCTGTTACGGTGAAGTAAGGTTCGAATTCCTTCAAAACGTTTAAGTTAGGGTCAGTGCCGATCCATCTTGTAAATGTTGTTCCGACACCGCCGATCCTGTTAGCTCCGAGCCAGAGTAGCATCATGCCTCCGAAGTCCCTACCTGTGATCTTCCTTACAGGGAAGACCTCCTTAAACTTCGGTCTCTTGATCAAATAGACTATAACTGCGATCGCTAAGATTCCTAATTCGATGATGACTGAGACTGCGTCTCCGATATACCCCTTAAGGAGCCTAAATACAATGATGAAGACCATTGTGATACCGAAAACGATAAGGCCTTTCCACCATTGCCACTTACTCTGATCACTTAATTTATTCATATGTATCCTCCATTATTCTTTTTAATTATATCATTCGTGGCAAGTTGCCCTGAAATGTGGCATAATATCCTTTGAGATTTTTTTCGGAGAGGGAACATGGAAGTACTTAAAGCGGATAATCTGGTAAAGACTTTTGCCATGAGTGATAAGCAGAGAAAAGCTCTTGGTACCAAGGATAAGCGTAAAAGAGCTGTTAACGGAGTA
>JAGCGE010000056.1 GCA_017649745.1 Clostridiales bacterium
CAAGGTATCTGATAACTTCGATACCCTTATTGCGGATATCTTCCTTAAACTTCTTATGCTCTTCTTCACCGGCCTTGACAGCCTCGATAGCCTCTGCCTTTGTAACTCCACAATAAGAGAATACCTCGACAAGTTTCATAGCTGTATTATTCATATTATCGAGTGAGAAGAATGGATTTAAGTATCTGATCTCTTTTTCTTTCAGATCCTCAACGTTATTCTTGATAACTTCAGGATATGAACAAACGATAGGACAGTTATAGTGGTTACCTGAATTACCGTTCTCATCTCTTTCATAAGGAACATCAGGATAGAAGATCGTCGTGATACCTCTCGAGATAAGATTCTCGATGTGACCGTGAACGAGCTTAGCAGGATAACATACACTCTCTGAAGGGATCGTATCCATACCTCTTTCGAAAAGAGCATGTGTTGATCTAGCTGAGATCTTTACACAGAAACCAAGCTTTGTAAGAACAGTAAACCAGAACGGATAGTTCTCATACTGATTAAGTGCTCTCGGAATACCGATAACACCTCTCTTAGCATCCTTCTCAGGTGTTGGCTTATAGTAAGAAAATGTTCTCTCATATTTATATTTGAAAAGGTTCGGCATCTTCTCTTTTATCTCAGATTCAACCTTACCCTCACCCTTTTCACATCTGTTACCTGATACAAACTTACGTCCGTTAGAGAATGTGGAGATAGTAAGTTTACAGTGGTTAGCGCAACCTTCACATCTTGTGTTTTCAGTTGTCATAGAGAACTTATCAAGATTCTCTTCATCTAGAAGACCTGATTTCCAAACCTTATCAGGACATCTCTTTGATGCGATAAGAGCAGCACCGAATGCACCCATCAGACCTGCAACATTAGGACGTATAACATCTCTTTTCGAAACGAGCTCGAAGCATCTTAAGATAGCATCATTAAGGAATGTTCCTCCCTGAACAACGATATTCTTTCCGAGCTGTTCTGTGTCTCTGATCTTGATAACTTTATAGAGCGCATTTCTTACAACTGAATAAGAAAGACCTGCAGAGATATCACCTACAGAAGCTCCCTCTTTCTGAGCCTGCTTAACCTTGGAGTTCATGAATACTGTACATCTTGTTCCAAGGTCAACCGGATTCTTTGCCTTAAGAGCTTCGATAGAGAATGAATGAGCATCCATCTCAAGAGTCTGAGCAAATGTCTGGATAAAGGATCCACAACCGGAAGAGCATGCTTCATTAAGCATGATCGAATCGATAACACCGTTTCTGATCCTCATACACTTCATATCCTGACCACCGATATCGATAATAAAATCAACATCAGGACAGAAGAACTTAGCTGACTGGAAGTGAGCCATTGTCTCGATCTCACCGATATCAACACCCAAAGCAGCCTTGATGATATTCTCGCCGTAACCTGTTACACATGAATATGAGATATAACAATCCTTAGGCATCTGCTTATAGATGTCCTTAACGATATTAACTGCACTCATAACAGGGTTACCCTTGTTACCTGCATAGTATGTATAGCAAAGTTCACCCTTCTCATTGATGACAACTGCTTTTGTCGTAGTTGAACCTGCATCGATACCAAGGAACATAGGACCTTTCTGACCCTTGAAATCGTGGATCTCGATCATGTCCTTAGCATGTCTTTCATCGAAAGCCTTTTTCTCTTCCTCATTCTTAAAAAGAGGATCGATACGAATGATGTCAGGAGTAAATCCGTCTTTATTCTCAAATCTCTTGATAAGATCGTTAAGATCTACTTCCTCACCCTTTGAGCTCAAAGCAGCACCTAAAGCAACATAGATCTGTGCTTCGTCAGGCATCCAGAATGATTCAACATTATCCTTAAGTGTTCTCTCAAAAGCAGCACGGAGTTCTGAATTGAAGAAAAGCGGACCACCAAGGAATGCAACGTGACCTCTGATAGGTCTACCACATGCAAGACCTGCGATAGTCTGGTTAACAACAGATTGATAGATAGAAGCAGCGAGATCTTCCTTAGCTGCACCTTCATTGATAAGAGGCTGAAGGTCACTCTTTGCGAAAACACCGCAACGGCTTGCGATCGTATACAAAGATCTGTAATCTTTAGCGAAGTTATTAAGTCCGTCTGCATCTGTCTGAAGAAGCTGAGCCATCTGGTCGATAAATGCACCTGTACCGCCTGCGCATGTACCGTTCATTCTCTGCTCTAATACAGGATGCATATATGTGATCTTAGCATCCTCACCGCCAAGCTCGATTATAACGTCTGTCTCAGGATGATACTTATTGATAGCTACGGTCTCAGCCATAACCTCCTGAACAAAATCAAGCTTAAGCCAGTTAGCAACTGATAATCCGCCGGAACCTGTGATAGTAACTTTAGTCTTAAGACCAGGATACTGTTTCTCAAGATCCTTCAGAAGTTCATTAAGAAGTCCCGAAATATCGGAATGATGTCTCTTGTACTCAGAATGAACTATCTTATCGTCTGCCAAAAGAACGACCTTGATAGTAGTTGATCCTATGTCTAATCCCAACTTATACTCGCTCATTTTTTCTCTCCATCTATATTTCTTGGTGCGCCCTTAGGCTGCTTCATTGTTTTGTTAGTATTACTGCTACTGCTGCTCCTGCGCTTTCTGGCTTTCGCAGTCAGATTCCTAAGGTCTTTGTTCATTGAACCGAATATCTCCAATGACTTCTCCTTAAGTTCCTGCATATGTTTCATCTCTTTATTTCTGATGAGCATCCTGAAGTCATTGTCTCCAGTGATCTTCTGTTTAAACTGCTCATTTAAAGACACACACAAAAGCTCGTCCGGTACTCCGAGCTTAATATCAAAAGGCTTACCGAAAGTATCAGAACATGTAAGGTTCAAGCCTTCAAAAACCTTACATACATTCTCCTCATACAAAGCAAAATCACACTTGATACCAAGTGAGAAAGGAATGCCTGAGAAATTGATCTTTACATATGGCAGATATCTCGAAAAGATCAGATGAAGAGTAATGAGCTTCATATAACATTCGAGATTGATACACTCCTGATCACAGATAAGCGACAACTGACCTTCAGCAGGCATCTTAGAAATATCAGATTTATCATCTTCAAATCCATTTGCCCAAAGATAATAAAGTTCTCTATACACTTCGTTCTTAAACTTCTCAAAATCTCTGGTCAAAGGTTCTGCCAATATCTTCTTTCCTATCGAAAAAAAGTACTGCATATATGTGACTTCAAGGTAACTTGGTACTTAGAACAACTTAAGATAAGCAGCTATATCTCTGTCATTAAACATATATTTATTCATAAATTCTCCTATAGGAGACATTAAGGCATTCTCATTATAGCATAATGATTATTTTATGCTAATTATTTATAAATAAATAAGGAGGCCGCCCCAAATGGGGCAACCTCCCGTTAAGATTCTTGGTTGTGAGAAGATTATTCTTCAATCTCCTCGAATGTACCAAACAAGTTAAGTCTGAAAAGCATAGCCTCGTCATCAGGATCAGAACAGTAGATCTTTGCGTTGCAAACGATACCGCCCTCGATGAGCTTCATGATACCTGTCATCTGGCTGAGCTTACTCTTAAGATTGTAACGGTCATTCTCATCTGTGATGAGGTAAACATTACCCTTACACTCGTCAAGTGCCTTCATCAGTGTCTGTACATCAATGTCATTCATTACAAAAGCTTTCATCTTATTTACCTCCTTTATAGGTATGAATCATATATCCTTCTACTAAATCGGTATTCCCTACCGACGACTATATGATATCCCTACAGGCATTTATGGTCAATGAAGTTTTTGTACACTTTACATAATAACCAAGGGTATTATTTGTGCATATTGCACAGTGTAGATTATTTACGCTTATAATGGCAAACGTTGAAGCTAACGCCCTTTTCGGACATTACTGTATCTTCTTTCTTTACAAGTTTCCATTCCTTATCGTTATCAAGATTCGGGAAGTATGCATCAGCTTCAAATTCATGATTGATCTTAGTAATGATAGCTTCCTCGCATATAGGCAGAAGTGTCTTATAGATCTCCTCTCCGCCTATTACGAATATCTTCTCATCAGGATGAGACTTCTTATATTCATCAAGTTCTTCAGTAGAATGAAGGATAACCGCGCCTTCCTTCTCGAAGTTCTGATTTCTGCTTAAGATGATATTGATCCTCTTAGGAAGGAGTTTCTGATCTTTGAACGTCATGAGAGTCTTACGTCCGAAAACAACCGTATTACCTGCAGTATAGAATCTGAATACACCCTTTTGGTCTTCAGGAAGAGATATAAGAAGATCTCCCTTGTTTCCAATGGCCCAGTTCTTATCTACAGCAGCAATAGCGATCATGATCATTCTCCTTTAATAAAGCATGATTAGATTATAGCAGAAGATTTAACGTATTCTTCAAGGTTAGCGTAAATATGGTTAGCGCCTACCTTATCCTTAAATCCAACCTTATCAAGCGAACGCATTACCTGTTCATTGATACCTACAAAACAATAATCTGCTTTCTGACTCTTAAGGTATTCAACTGCTTCAAGGATATCCTGTTCTGCAGAAAGGTCGATCATAACGACACCTCTGAAAGAAAGGATATATGTATCGTACTTCTTCTCAGCTTTTTCGATAGCTTTAAGAAGTTCTCTTCCGTTAGCAAAGAAGTAAGCACCAACGCTATAAACTACTGCGCAGTCCTTCTTTTCGATAAGAGTCTCCTCCTCGACAGATACCTTGATTGATGCGAGGTTCTTGATCATGATGATCATAGAAAGAGCAACACCGATAAGGATAGCATATGTTAGATCGAGCAATACTGTAGCGATCATAGTTACAAAGCAAAGGATGATAGGCTCAAAAAGCTTATTCTTAAAATAGAAACCGATCGTCTTAAAGTCATTCATCTTGATGGCTGTTACGATAAGAACACCTGCAAGAGCCGGATATGGAACCATACCGATAACAGGAGCAAGAATGAACATACAAAGGATAAGGAAGATCGACTGGAATACAGAAGTAAATCTTGTATTACCGCCGCTCTTGATAGCAACTGATGTACGTGCGATAGCAGCTGTAGATGGAACACCGCCGAAGAAAGGAACTGTCATATTGGCAATACCCTGTGCGATGAGCTCAACGTTAGAGTCGAACTTCTCCTTCTTCATAGCAGCAGCACAAGTACCGCAAAGAAGGCTCTCGATCATACCGAGAAGTGAGATAGTGATTGCATAACCGAATACGCTCTTAACCATCTCAACATTAACCTTAGTGATATTTAGAACTTCAGAGTTGATAATTGACCTAGGGATCTTACCGATCGTATTAACTTCAACCTTAAGAAGAACTGATGCAACAGTGATAAGGATGATAGCTACAAGAGAAGCCGGAACATACTTGCTGAGCTTCTTAGGGAAAAGGAACATGATAACTACAACTGCAAGAGTAAGGAGCAATGCCTTAACATCAGTAGCACCGATGTTCTTGGCAAAACAGATAACTTTATCAATAGTTGTCTCGCCCTTAACAGTAACACCGAATGCATTACCGAGCTGACCGATAGCAATTACTAAAGCGATACCTGATGTAAATCCTGTAACAACAGGCTTAGGGATAAACTGGACAAGTCGGCCGAATCGTAAAAGACCGCACAAAAGGAGTATGAGACCTGATATGAATGTCGCAAGGAACATTCCTGTAAGACCATATTTACCTGAAACGATGGTTCCAAGAACAACAGCCATAGCTCCGGTAGGTCCTGAGATCTGGAAGCTTCCTCCTCCCAAAAGACCACTTATGATACCTGCTATGATTGCAGTAATAAGACCGCCTGCGATACCGATCGCAGCATGTTCAGCATCAACGCTCGCAGCACCGAAAGCAAGTGCAAGAGGAAGAGCAACTGCACCAACAGTAATACCTGCTGCAATATCTCCTATAAATTTCTTACCGTTATAACCTTTGAACTCATTAACAAAGATCTTCTTATAATGCCCGAAAAATGGTCTCTTTCCCATAATTAACCCCTTTACTAATAATCACACGAATATCAATATACACCTCTTAAACAAAGCTTAGATATGATAAATGCACGAAAAGAAAAGGCTCAACAATTGCTTTTGTATATGAATTGTCTTGAGAAAAAGAAAGGACTGTCTAATGACAGTCCCAAATATCATGGTCGGAGTGGCGAGACTCGAACTCGCGGCCTCTTGCTCCCGAAGCAAGCACTCTACCACCTGAGCCACACCCCGATGACCGTGATATTTTATATCTAAGTCAGTTAAAAATCAATACGCAGGAATCGCGTAACCGCAAATATCAGGGTCTCCTACATAGATCTTACGATCGTTACGAACAACATCTTTTGTATTGCCTTCAACCGTGTGGATCCTACCCGTTGCATCTGTTCCGACAACGATACCTGTATGGTCTATAATACCGTTTCCATCCCAGTCGTAGAAGATGATATCACCACTCTTTGGTCTATAGTTGTTGTCAGACATCCATCTGCCTCTTGCAAGGAACCATTCCTTGGCATCCATACACCACTTGTATTTAGGAACAATGCCTTGGTCTATATAACCACACTGATTAGCACACCAGCTGACAAATACAGCACACCATTCGATCCTGTAGTTATATCCGTACCATGAAAGATAAGGTTTTCCTCCCTGCTGTCCGACTTCTTTCTTAGCGACAGTAACGATCGGCTTTTCTACAATACCAGTCTCCTTCATGATATCTGCAAACTCAGGAGAACTTAAGAACTGAGCTCTTACCTCATCTCTAGTAAGAGTCTTGTTTTCAAGAAGTTCAAGCCAGAAGTCTTCACCGTCTCTATCAGGTTCTCTTCCCATACTTGTTCTATAAAGAACAGCAATATACTCTTTATCAGTTGTCTCCTTCTTTTCGAACTCTTCAGAGATAAAGAATTCATTAGATACATCCATAGGAGTAAGGATAAAAGTACCCATGCTTAACGTCCAATAATCAAGTCCGTCCTTATCAGCTTTACGTCCAAGAACATCAGAATAGAGCCTTGTAGTAAAGTTCGCGATCTCAGTATACTGATCACAAGGTTCGTCTGAGTAATATGCTCCTCTATCGATCATGTAATCATCGCATACTTCTTTATACTCCTGGGAGTTTACGAAGTTCTCGAAAATAAACTTCCTGGTCTTCAAAGTGTTCTGGAGCATATCAAGCCAGAAGTCAAAACCTTCCTGATCAGGCTCTCTGTCAAAGAAAGTGTAATAGAGCATTGTCAGGAATTCTTCATCTGTATGACCTGCTCCAACATATTCCTCAGAGAAAACGAATTCATAGGAAACAGCTGCTCCTGTACTTTTACCTGATATCAGAAGCTGCGTCCAGTACTTAATACCGTCTTCATCAGAATTACGTGAAAGACACTTATCATAAAGTCTTTCTACGAAACCGTAAACCTTAACACCTGACTCAGGTAACAAAGCATTTTCAGGAAGCTGATCATCAGGATCGTCAGAATAGTAAGCGCCTCTGTCTATACCATAGCTTTCGCAGATATCATAAAACTCTTTGGAATTGACAAAGTTCTCGAAGATGAGTTTCCTTGAACAACCTGAATGCTCCAACTGAAACATCCAATAATCAAAGCCTGCTTCATCAGGTTCTCTGTCAAAAAATGCATAATAAAGCATCGTTAGATAGTCTTTATTTGAAGCACCGCTGTTAACATACTCATCGCTAAATACAAAAAGATAAGCAACATGTGCACCTGTATCAAGACCATTGCACAATGAATCTGTCCAGAATGCGATACCGTCTACATCTGAAGATCTGCTAAGACATTTATCATATAATCTCTCGACAAAATCACGGACCATCTGTTCCTTTTCAGGATCCGGTGTCGGTTCAGTCGTAGTAGTTTCTTCATTCTGATTCTCAGTTGGTTCACCGGTTGGCTCATCAGTTGGTTCATCTGTTGATCCATCTGTAGATTCATCTGTAGATTCATCTGTCGTTTCTTTATTTTCCGACAGATCAGTAGTTTCACTTTCAGAACCCTGACCTTCTACAGGCTCATCGTAGATAATTTCCTCACCAACTACTTCATCTTCGTCTGCCTTTACATCAGCTGATGCAAATCCGCAAACTGATACTGCAAATACTACCGAAAGCAGTATTGGTATCACTTTTAAAAAGTTTCTTTTCATATATACCTCTTCAATTCAGTTTTACAGTATTTGTGACGAGCAAATGTAAAAAATTGTTGCAAAACAATACGCTTCGCGGACATTCTATCACACGAAGCGTATATATTAAAAACTTTTTACTCTAATCCTTCACCATTTGAAGAATCAAATTCGGATGTGAAATCATTAGCTAACGGACTATCAAATCCGGAATCAGAACTTATATCAGAGAACATAGAACCTTGATCAACCGGATTCTCAACAACTGTCTCAACAGGTTCTACAGGAACTACCGGAGTTACAGGCTCAGGCTGCACAGGCTCAGGTTGTACAGGTTCCGGCTGAACTGGCTGCATCTGCTGAACCGGTTGCATTTGCTGTACAGGCTGCATCGGCTGATATTGTTGTTGCGGCTGAACATATTGCTGCGGCTGCGAATACTGAGGTTGCTGTGCATACTGCTGCTGACCATATTGCGGCTGAGCATACTGATTCTGATTGTACTGTGATTGTCCATATTGTGGCTGACCATATTGAGGTTGCTGAGCGTATTGCTGCTGTCCGTACTGAGGCTGCTGCATATACTGCTGCTGACCATACTGTGGCTGCTGCATATATTGCTGCTGAGAATATACAGGAGCCTGAGGAGCATTTGCTTTATCGATCTCAGCAAG
>JAGCGE010000057.1 GCA_017649745.1 Clostridiales bacterium
AAGCCTTCTCCGGTCTCATCCTTAAAGAGCTTACTGAAATAGTACGGACTTATATTTACCTCACGAGATACATCATCAAGCGATATATCATTTGCGAAGTTCTTAAGTATGTATTCTTTAGCAAGAGCGATCGTCTTAGTTGACTTCTCTGCTCGTTTCTCATTAACATTCCTTGCGGCAAGGACCATCTTATCAACAAACCATCTTCTCAAGACCTCATGATCTTCAGTAGCCATTATCTGTGGAAGATAATCTGCTCTCGAATCGAAAACATACTTCATTCCACCTGAATTATAGGCTATCTTCTCAGCCCACAACACAAATTCCAGGATCTTGAGTCTCATATCCATGATGCCTGTCGAAGGGTTATTGAGCATCCATTCAAAGTACGCATTAGAAGATACTCTTACTTTAGCTTCATCACCTTCTCTGATCTCTTCGAAAAGCTGCTTTTCGAGATCTCTCGGATAGTTGCTCTCGTATTCGACTCCCATAGGAAGGTCATCAGCATGTACTACATCCTCAGTCGTCATCGTTAATGCGCGAAGTGCATCGTTATAGGAAGATCGAAGTTCCATCATCGGCTTTATCTCACCTATTCCGATCCTGACTGACTGATTCGTCTTTACCATCAGTATCCTGGCGATATCTCTGGCCTTATCGATAAGCGAGATACGCTCATCAAGAGTATGCTTTTGCTTTTCTGTAGGAACAAGGATAGCGATCTTGTTGGACATTATCGCACCGACAAAACAATTGAAATGCTTCTTAAATTCATCTCGGATCTCATTATAGTGTTGCTGGAGTTTAACTGAGCTTCCTACGGCATTAGTAAGATGTGTTCCTTCCTGTTTGTCTCCGCTCATGAATGCCATCATAAATCCTCTGTCCTCGTTGATCTCAAGGATGGATTTATAACTTACAATATCTTCATAGGAGTTCTCCTGGAAAAGAACGTTATATATGAAACCATTTTCGATTATAGGAACGACGATCTCGAGCTTCTCCTTGATCATAAGATCATTAGTCCTCTGAGCTCTCTGAGTATCGATGACTGCCATCGCCTTCTTGATGATGGTTACGATCTTGTTCTTATCCATCGGCTTCGTGATATATTCAAGAACATCCATAGCGATCGATTCCTGAGCATAATCGAACTTATCATAAGCGGACATAACAATTAAGACGACCTTACTATTGCTTCTTCTGATCTCTTTCATCGCTTCGATACCGTTAATACCCGGCATCATGATATCCATGATGATGATATCAGGCGAGAATGTCTCAGCTAATTCGATAGCCCCTCTACCCGTTTTAGCGGATCTGATATCGCAAAGCCCGCCGAATTCTTTTTCTATAATAAACTTCAACGAATCGGTTACGATACCTTCATCGTCGGCCAACATGATCTTATACATATTCTTCGCCATTCTCCTTAATAGGCAGACAGAAACTTATCTCAGTTCCCTTGTTAACACCCTCACTAGTTATGCTCAATACATCTTCTTTGTTTAAGAATATCTTCAAACGGTCAATAACGTTATCAAGACCGACTCCGTTAGATTCCATCGAATCATTGTGCTTCTTGGAATTGCCTGTCAGGATATCATGTATGGTCTCCTCCGACATACCGATACCGTTATCCTTGACACTTACCTGACAAAGGCCGTCGTTCTTCTTTACTGATACGGTTATTACTTTATCATAATCGATATTTCTTATACCATGGTTCACCGCATTTTCGACAAGAGGCTGAAGTATCATGGAAGGAAGTTCCACATCAAGTATGCTCTCATCTATGTCCTTTATAAAGGTTATCTCTCCCGAAAACCTTACGTTAAGGATGAAGATATAGTGATCTACAAGTTCGATCTCATCCTTAAGCTTAATTATCTCGTCATTGTTCTTGATATTATATCTGAAAAATTCCGACAGATTCTGAACGAACTCATATGTTTTGTCAGCGCCTTCCATCATGGCAAGCTGAGCGCCAGCATTAAGAGTATTGAACAGGAAGTGAGGATTGATCTGCGCCTGAAGGTATTTAAGCTGGGCATCCTTAAGATGCGTCTCCATCATAAGTTCCTTCTCCTTATGCTTACGCTCGATCTCCATATTCTCTTTGATCTGAGAGATATAATTCCTGATACTTACGACCATCTTATTAAATGCGGTCGTAACAACACCGATCTCATCCCTGCTCTCCGCCCTTGGAAGTTCGATATCGAAATCACCTTTCGCAACACGATCGGCTGATTCTGAAAGGCTCTTCAAAGGCTTGATAAGTCTACCAGTATAATTGATGATCATGAAAGCATTAGTAACGATAACTGCGATCATTACTATAAGACTTACGTTTTGCATACTCCTAAGGCTCTGAGAAAGCTCGGAATAGTTCTTGGAGTTATCTTCGAACTGTCTGTTATTAAGACTTTCAATATATGACTTAATATAGTTATACATCTCAGTAGCATTATCATAGCCTGCCCTGTACTTCTCAACATTACGTCCACGCTTAGCATCGATGCTCTGCGATACGATACCGAGATAATCGTAACTCATATTCTTGATGTTTCTTTGCATAAGATCATAAGACGAGTCAGTAATATTCTCATTAAGACCGTCTACCATCGTCTTGTATTCCTGAACGCTGAGATAATACTCTTCAAGTGAATCAGAACTCTTGACCTTAAGATATTCAGTCATCGAATTTTGAACCTTATCAAGAGAATCACCCATGCTGTTGAGGTAAAGGTTATCCTCATATGTTCTTTGAAGCTTCGCTGATACAGTTGTGATACCGATAAGGAGACTGATATTTACGACGAGTATCAATATACTCGAAAGTACGTAAATAGATGTTATCTTTATCTGCAAAGGCAGGTCGCGGAATTTATGATTCTTCATCCTCGGCCTCCTTCAGATACTGCTTGATATTCTTATCATTGATAAGAGTAATATCAACCGTATAATACTGATTTACATATCCTGACTTGTCGTATGAAACGAGAGCATCGACACAGTCTTCGCCCAGCTGCTCAGCATCGATCTTGATAGTTGAATCGATGATCAATCTGTCTATTCCTTCAAGGACCTGTTTGGAATCGTAATAACCGAGGATATGGACCTGACCTACTTTGTTATAGTCGATAACAGCCTGATAAACACAGGATGTATCGATCTCGTTAAGACATACAATGATGTCAGGAAATTCCTCTGCAATGAATATATCTCTTATAGATTCCTCTACCGAAAAGCTGTTCTTGTCATCGACAGGAACCATAGAAAGTTCAACCTTCGCGGTATCTGTACCGCTGTTCTCTAGATTCTCCTGGATACCGGAATAAATGATCGATTGATCAGATGTAGGAGCTGAACTTACAAGAACTGCTACCTTAACGACACCGTTATCCTTATAAAGCACATCGTTAGCTATCTCAATGATCTGCTTACTGTATTCTTTACCGAGAGGATAACTACCTATTCCTACATAACTTATCCTGTTACTGTTCATGCAGTCATTATTGGCTGCAACTACAGGGATACCTTCAGCTGTTGCCTGATTGATCAGAGCAGTCATCTCTTTACTGTCGTCAGCATTAACTATTATGCCGTCGACATTTGAAGCTATCGCGATCTTCATGAGTTCGAGCTTACTGTAGTCTCTTGAAAGATCACTTCCAAGATTCTCTACATAGACATTATGATCAGACGCATATCTGCATGCACCAAGATAAACTGACTGCCAAAAAGAAGACTCTCTGTCGTCAGTTATAAGAACATAGTACTTATCGTATGTCTCGTTATGGGAAATTCTCGGGTCATTACGAAGATAAACACGTAAAAAACCTACGGTAGCAACAGCCGTAGCCAATAACATCAAAAAATACGTAACGATGTAGAAATACCTGGTTCCTCTGTGCTTACGCTTCATCCTTTTTTGCCCGCCTCATAAGTGTCTATTTATTATAACACGGCATAAAGGCCCTGGACGAGGATTGCGATTCCGCAAAGGACTACGAACGTACCAAGGATGATATTGATCCTCTTATATGTCTTATCAGTGATCTTATTTCTGTGAAAATTAACGAACAGACAAAGCATCAGCCACCAGGTAAAGGTCCCGAGAATGATGCTCAAAAGGAGAGTTCCTGACTGATCTATGCCGTGAATGTCTGTAATATCAAATGAAGTAAAGGCTATCATGAAAGCAACCATCGTTCCCGGATTAAGGATAGCTACTCCAAACGAGGTAAAGAAATAGATAACCAGGCTGTCACCTTTTGCTTCCTGTTTCTCTATCTTAGCTTTACGGATATAGAACGAAATGCCGAGAGCAATGATAAGTATTCCGCCGATTATCTCGATTATCGGCTCATTCTTTTCGAGAAAGTCAGAAATGACTCTGACACCGAATATACCTACCAAAGCGAATATGAGGTCTGCAAAGCACGAACCTGCTCCGGATGCAAAACCACCTTTGAGTCCGTGAGTCAAGGTTCTTTTAACGGTAAGGGCACCGATCGCTCCTGCAGGAACGCCAAGTACCAATCCTATTAGATATCCTTTTATCAATAGTTCTAAAAGCATGAAAAAACCTCGCTAATCAGAATACACTTATTGCCTCATTTAGTAAAGCGAAAAGCACAACAGTTATGGTATCCTTTAGGAGTATCATAAAAAGGAGAGAATCTATGGCAGACAAAAAAGGAATCATCTTTGATATGGACGGTACAGTATGGGACAGTTCCGAAAACGTAGCTAAGTCCTGGACCGTAAAAGTTAAAGAAGCAGGTTTTGATAAAGTAGTAACACAAGACGATATTAAGAGCGTAATGGGAAAGCCTATGGACGTCATAGCTGATACCCTTTTCACATATGCGAAGAAAGGCAAGGAGCGTAATGCTCTTCGAGAATCCTGCGAGAATTATGAGAATGAATATCTGAGGGAAAACGGCGGATACCTCTACCCTGAAGTTATAGAGACTTGGGAGAAGCTTAAAAAAGCCGGCTATCATCTCTACATTGTAAGTAATTGTCAGGCAGGATATATAGAAGCATTCCTCGAGTACTTTAAGATCCCTTACGGAACACCGGAAGATCTTATCGAGGACATAGAGTGCTACGGAAACAACTTCCTTCAGAAAGACGAGAACATCAAGCTTATGGCTGAGCGCAACAACCTCACAAAAGCATGTTACGTCGGCGATATCCAGAGCGATTACGATTCAACGGTCAAAGCAGGTCTACCGTTTATCCATGCAGCTTACGGATTTGGCACGATAAATGCCGAGGTCGTTCATATCGAGAAATTCAGCGATCTAACTAAAGCAGTTAAGGAGGTCTTAAAATGAACAAGGATCAAATCTCTATTCCATCTATCTTAAAGATCGAAAAAGGCGTTACGTCTCAGATCGGAACATATCTTAAAGATGCAGGCCTTACTCAGGTCACTATCCTTTTCGTAAACGGTCTTATCGCTATGTTCGGTGATATAGTCTTCAAATCATGTGAAGATGCCGGAGTTAAGATACTTCATCACCAGGAGATGGATACTGTTGATTTTAACGATATCACTAACCTTGCTTTCGAGCTTCCGAACAAGACTCAGGCTATCATCGGTATGGGTGGCGGAAAGGTCATCGATGCGGCAAAATATATCGGTTATGTATTAAGGATCCCGTTCATAAGCGTTCCGACTAGTTCATCCTCCGACGGATTTTCCAGTTCTTCTGCTTCACTTACTGTAGGAGGTCACCGTAAATCACTTCCTGCTAAGATGGCATACGGAATCCTCGTTGATACTGATGTTATCAAGAGTGCGCCTGTTAAGTTCCTCTATTCAGGAATCGGCGATATGGTAGCTAAGATACCTTCAACTTACGACTGGCAGCACGAAGAAGATCTCGGATACCTTGAAGTAAACGACTTCGCTTTTATGATCGCGAAAAAGGCTGTTAATTCATTTGTCAGAACACCATTCGAATCGATCCAGGAAGATCTTTTCCTAAAAGAACTTCTCGATTCTCTTGCTATGAGCGGTGTTGCTAACGAGATCGCAGGTTCTTCTGCTCCTACTTCAGGAAGCGAACATCTTATCTCTCACGCACTTGATCAGCTTCTTACTCACCCACAACTCCACGGAATCCAGGTCGGTATTGCTACTTATATCATGTGTAAGATCTGTGATCACCGCTGGCAGAGAGTAGATAATGTCTTCACCAAGACTGGTTTCTGGGATTATTGTGCAACAT
>JAGCGE010000058.1 GCA_017649745.1 Clostridiales bacterium
AGCGAAGAGGTTTATTCCGAGTTTGAGAAGCTGATTCTTTAAAAGCCCGGATAAATGTGTTCATATGTTGAATGATATAATATGCCTGTCCGTAAGAATAATACGGGCAGGTGTATTATGGAAGTAGCCAGGAAAGAAGTTGGAGAGATAATAGACCGTCTAGCCGTTATTTACGACGAGGAGAATGTAAAGATCTTCTTTACAGGAGAGACCATATAGTTGTTGATTACAATCCCGGTGAAGAAAACAAGCCTGCTTTGTATGCCCACAAAACTATATCTGATTCGATTGCTGACATCGAAAAGCAGATAGACAAGATTAATATCGACAGAAATAAATATGTGGATAAGGTGAGTGAGATCTGCAGACGGATACAGGAGATGGACAGGCAATGGCTGGCCGGAAAAACTCAGAATAAGTATTAAGGAAATTGATTAATGGGCAAAGAGTGACAGCTTTGATATAAGTCTAAGGAAATTCTTGGATTTGTTTATGTGGAGTACATTAATATCATCAGAAGAGATACGTAACTATAGATAGGGCTCAAACTTCCGATACCTGTTTCTGAGATTTCGGATTATGATCAGAATGCTCCTTTTGTCTTTTAGTGAACCGGAGGATCTATGAACAAAGATTTTGATATAAGACTTGCAGATATGACATACATTGATAGCTGCGTGGAGATCTTGCAGGATTCTGTTCTTGGGAAAGCATATTTCAGCGATCACAAAAAGGCAACTGACATGCTCTCATATGCAGTGGCACAAAACAACGTATATGTTGCGTTGGATGAACATGGAAAATGTCTGGGGTTTATCTACTACATGACAAAAGGTGTCTTTGGAAGTTACCCGTATCTGCATATTATTGCAGTTAAAGAAGAATACAGAAGTCATGGCATCGGGAAACAGCTTATGAGATTTTTCGAGGATAATGCTTCTGATCAGCCTCGGGCTAAATACTTTTTAACTGTAGATGACTTTAATCCAAGAGCGAGAAAATTATATGAAAACCTGGGATATAAATGTGTTGGAGAACTTCCTGACTTTTATAAACAGGGGATCAATTGCTATCTGATGATGAAAACCAGAGGAATAGAAAATGATCGAAACTAAACGTTTGTTATTACGTGGATTTATGGAAGCGGATTCCGATAATCGTTCCAATAAGTATTAACGGGAAAAGACATGCAGCTAGCATACCAATCTTGAGGTCGTCATCCTTCATTTGCGACGCGAATCCTACAAGCCAAGGCCCAAATGCGCCACCGAGATCACCAGCCATTGCAAGAAGGGCGAACATGGCAGTTCCGCCTGCAGGCAGTCTTTTGGATAGAATGCTGATCGTCCCCGGCCACATTATACCGACAGAAAATCCACACAGGATACAACCGATCAGGCATATTATCGGATTGAGCAAAAGAGCTGCCATTATGTAGCAAACAAGACATAGTGCGCCTGAACCGAGCATATATTTTGTCAGTTCGATCTTGTTTCCGCATTTACCGTAGATAACGCGGCTGATTCCCATAGTTACGGCGAATAGACACGGTCCGACAAGGTCTCCTATGGTCTTTGACAGTCCTAGAGCCGATTCTACGAATGCGGATGCCCACTGTGCCATGGACATTTCCGCAGCTCCGGCGCAAACCATAAGTACTATGCCCATAAAGAACATGGGGGTCTTGAAAAGAGTTTTTATTGTCATGCTCTTGCCGTTTTCTACGAGTTTTTCTATTGGACAGGAAGCAAAGTTATAAATGTTGTAAAGCGGGATCAGAGCCCAGACACACGCGAGCAATCGCCAATTTTCTACTCCAAACACAGCAAAGAATACTGTGGAAAGCAGGATAACGCCTACGCTTCCCCAACAGTAGAACGAATGCAGAAGACTCATTACAGCTTCCTTGTGATCGAAAGGACAGGCTTCCACAATAGGACTTGCAAGAACTTCAATGAGTCCGCTACCGATAGCATAAATGATGACGCTGATTATTATTCCAATGAACGGATCAGGAAGGATCGAAGGTAGAAACGAAAGACAGACAAGCCCTAAAACTGATGCGATCTCAGAAGCAACCGCACATACGCGATAACCGATCCTGTCAACGAATTTCGCGCAAATAACATCTACCAGTAATTGAGTGAAGTAGAATGCCGTAGATATGAGAGCAACTTTTCCCAAAGGGATCCCCATACTTTTATGGAAGGTCAAGAATAAAAGTGGCGCGAAGTTAGCAGCAATAGCCTGAGTAATAAAGCCAAGGTAGCATGCAATAAGAGTTTTTCTATATTTATTGTCAGATGCCATTTTTTATCCTTTCGATGATCAGCTTGTTCCATATTCTATTTGTATAATAACGCATAAAGACAGATAATTCCTTGAAAGAACTTAAGTTGCTTTTTTATGATGTAAAGTCTGTGCGACATAATTCTCCTAAAAGGCGCGTATTAAGTGGTGTACATGTATACCGGCGTATGACATAATCGAATCACAGATCGAAAAGATCAGACGTTCTGAATTCGGCCGATGAACGATCTTAAGAGAGGAGATTTATTATGAGTTTAGGTAGTAATATTCAATACTTACGAAAGATCAATAAGCTGAATCAGGAGCAGTTTGCTGAGAAGATGGATGTCAGCAGACAGACTGTTTCCAGATGGGAATCAAATGAGGTAACACCTGAGCTTAATAAGCTTGTTGATATGTGTTCGATGTTCTCGTGCAATCTTGATACGCTGGTCAGAGGTGATATCAGTTTAAAGGATGAGATCTATTCTGAAGTAACGATTCGAAAAGTTCCTGCTTTCAGGATGGCACGTTATGTGATAGTATCTCCGAATCCTGAAGCCGATGTTCTGAACTATATGAAGGAATGGGGAAAGAAAAGTGGCCTTCTGGCAGCAGATCCTGACGCGAAGCTCTTAGGATGGGATTTTCCATATGTTTCTCAGGAACAGCAGATGAGATTCGGGCTTCACGGATATGTGGCTGCATACGTTATTCCGGAAGGCTTTCAGACAAATTGTCAGGGTGTGGAATACTGTCAGAATAGCGAAGCTGAGTATGCTGTGATAACTGTAAAAGAACCGCATATTCAGCCTTTTGAAAGGATACCTGCGGGTTATCAGATCATCATGGACTATCTGAGAGATAATAAGCTCAACGTCAGAAAGACAGATGACGTTATAGGTTGTTTTGAACATGAATATGAAAAAGACGGTATCTGGTACATGGATATTTGCATCTGTACTGAGGCAGAGAGTTGATCTTCGTTAATCGATCTTTCTGCCTAAAGGTATCTCGTATGACCACGGCATGATCTGCTCGAACTTATGTGCAACAGCGAAAACATCTTCGTCTCTGAATTTCTTTCCGATGATCTGCATACCGACAGGGAGACCCTTGCTGTCGAGTCCGCATGGGATCGATGCTGCAGGATTACCTGTGAAATTCTCGAAGAAAGTCTCGCAGAATCCAATAAGCGGTTCGACCTCTTTACCGTTCACGATAGAAGGTCCCTGGGTATTGTTGTCATCCGAATTCTTAACAGGAGAGCATATAGTTACAGGAGCGATAATGATATCGTACTTATCGAAAATATCCTGCTGACTGTCGAGTATCTCAGTTCTCATCTCGTTGAACATACGATAATCCATAACAGAGGAATTAAATGCGACATCATTCCAGTAGATGAATTCCTCAGGAAGTTCATCTCTGTGATCTTTTAAGATGTCGAATCCGTCTCTTTTCCAGAGCTCCATATCTATAGAAGTATCGATCGAGATGCTCCTGCACCAAAGCTCAGCGAACTCGTTAGAAGTATGCTTAAAGTTGAAGTGAACTTCCTCAACTTTTGCACCTGCGAGTTCGAGTTTTAATGCAGCATTTTTAACGATTGTCTTGATCTCTTCTTCGACAGGGAAGAGGTCGAAATCATAAGTGAAAGCGATCTTCCAATCAGTAATAGGTTTTTGCATCAGATAAGTAAAATCCTTTTTGCCGTGGTCGAGACTTAACGGATCACGTGGATCATACTTAGCCATATAGTTAAGCATTACTGCACTGTCTTCTACTGTCTTTGTTATCGCTCCGTTAAAGCAATAAGGATGGGTTGCTGTCCATCCGTCAGGACGGCAGATGCTAGGGATAGTTCCGACTGATGCTTTGAAGCCAAAACATCCGCACCATGCTGAAGGGATCCTTATAGATCCACCGCCGTCAGAACCTTCTCCCAGTAAGATAAGGCCGTCAGCTACAGCAGCTGCAGTACCGCCTGATGAACCACCTGAATTGTATTCGGTATTAAATGGTGTAGAAGTCGGACCATAAAGCTTGTTGTCGCATGTTCCTCTGAAAGCGAATGCAGGAGCATTTGTCTTTCCGATAGCGATAGCACCAGCCTTTTCGGCAGCCATCGTAAACATGGAATCTTCGCTGTCGACTCTGATCAGAGATTTAACTCCGCCATGAGAATTTGTCCATCCCTTTTTCGAAGGGAGGAAGTCCTTTAATGCAACAGGGACTCCGCACAAAGGACCAACGTCTTCGCCTGACTTGATCTTCTTCTCGAGCTTGGCTGCTTCAGCCAGAGCCTCATCGATCTTCGTGTAGGTGAACGCGTTGATGCTTGGATCTCTTTTCTCGATCCTTTGCGCGAAATAGTTTATGACTTCAGTAGGAGAGACCTCGCCCTTTTTGACGAGACTTCCGAGTTTAACTCCGGACAGTTCCTCTAGCTTCATGGATATGACCTCTTAAGCTGCTTTACCAAGTGCGTCGATATAATTCTGACCAACTCTCTCGAGTTCCCATTTCTTGGAGATCCTGTAACCCATAGGTGAGAACAGAGCCTCAAGAACAAGCTCGATCGCCATTGAAGTTGTGGAACAGATAAGTACCTGTGTCCAGTTCCAACCGAAGAATACGTGTGAGACCATTGCAGAGAATACGAAGTTATCGACCCACTGAGCGATACATGTGGATACAAGACTTCTTGTAGCGAATCCGCTGTAACCGCCCTTATCAGCCTTCTTGCCGATGAAGTGGTTGAGCGAGGAATTGACGATAGTTGAAAGGAACATAGCTGTACATGAACCTACTACGACGTACCAAGCGCCGCCGAAAGTGCTGTCGATTCCGCTAGAGATCATATCTCCAACAGCAGGATCAGCTGCTGAATAATAAGCTGCCCATCTTCCAGGAGCCATGCTCAGGAGCTTGAAGACGATAACACATCCTACGTTTACAGCCATTGCAAGAATAGATATCTTTGTAGCGGCCTTAGGACCGAATCTCTTACAGATGCAGTCCATGCAGAGGAATGAAATCCAGGAAAGTGCGAGTCCGCAGTTAAGGCAGAAAAACTCAGAACGATACAATTCCTTGCTCGCCAAAAGATTCATGCAGACTACTGATAAAATAAACATGGAAGTGACCATTGAAGGCACACTCCTTAAGAGGATCTTATAATCCTCGTAAACACGCTTTATTGCGTTCATAATATTATTTCTCCTTTGGTTTTAGGTTTTACAAGCAGGATATCGGACCCGAACTGCTTGGCATTTCCTTCTCGAAAATGCGTTCTTATTATAATACGCTAATCAAATAAAGCAAGTGTTTCTTCTGTTTATGAATGATCACTCATCATAATCTACGTAGTGATCGTCGTCGTCATCATCTGATTTTTTCGAAAAGTTCTTGAGAACCTGGGATAAAGGCTTACAGATCAATATCGTCCAAACTGCGCCGAATCCTATGATGAACAGGCCTGTTCTGTCTCCGCCTTTGAAAGTCTTAAAGCCTCCGATTATTAGTCCTATACCAATAAGTGCGAATATACAGATAACAACAACAGATATTATATTGCTGGTCTTAGTAGCTGCAGCTGTCAGAGCCGGATTGGCGTATCCGGCTGCAATCGATGAATCCTCTTCTGTAAAAGGAACTTCCTCATATTCGAACTCTTTTTCTTTCTTATAATTCTTGACCATGAATATAATTGGGATCGTGAAAAAGAGGGATACAAAGAGCACAGGCGTTAGTGCAGAGAGATTTGTGTACCATTTTCTGGAAAGACGCTGACTGTCATATTTACTCATGTCCCTTATCGCATCAGCGAAAACCTCGCCAGGATTGATGCCTGCATCAAGACCTGACTGTACCTGTTTTACAAATGTATTCCCATTATAAAGAGGGTCAGTGTCGTCTCCTATCATGCTCTCCCATTCGAAGTCAGGAACAGAGAGCTCGCCTGAAACATATGCCTCTAACTGGCTTTCCGGAATAGCATAAACCAAGAGATAGTGTCTCTCATCGCTAAACTGTCTAAGATATTCCTCGTATGCGAATGCTTCGAGATCTGAACAATCTTCTTTGTAGTCTTCAACATACATCGTATAGACGACAGGGCAGATACCTGTTATGTCGTTATATTCTTCGAGGGCATCCTCAAGTTCACTGTCATTGTCAATGATATCGATATTGTCGATGATCCTGGAACTTGGTCTGGTATAGTTTTCCTCGAGTTTTTTCGGTGCTGAGTTAAAGATGGAGAAGCACATGGAAAAAAGGAAGAAACCGCCGAAGATCAGAATGAACAGGATACCTGATAATCCGTTCTTTCTTGGTGTCGCGTTAGAATAGAAATATTCGTCTTCTCTTCCGTCATAATAGTGACGTCTGTATCTTCTCGAACCCGGGAAATAGTGTGATGATGTTCTGTGAGATGAGCCGCCGTGGGATCCTCCATGAGATCCGCCTCCGTGAGATCCTCCGCCTCCGCTGTGTGGCATAACCAATACCTCCCCCTTATTTTTCGCTCATTATAACATAAGCCAAGATACGCTTTTTTGTCATTTTCGAAAAATAGATTGACATACGCGGTCTATGAGTGTAGACTGAAGACAATCTACGAATGTAGACCTATTCTGTGCGATGCGTTTTACCCAGACGTCGGGGTTGAGTCGTACCGCTTCCGGAAGCAGAACAGGAACAATCTTGATTATCAGGAGTATACGATGGAAGAGATCTTAATTGGCGATAGTGAATTTGATCTTATGGAGATCATTTGGGAGAAGGCACCTGTCAGTTCAGGAGAGCTGGTAAGCATCTGTGATTCACGTTTTGGTTGGAAAAAGTCGACCGTATATACGATGCTCAAGCGTCTGGGCGACAAGAATATAATCAAGAACGAGAATTCGATCGTTGATTATATTATCGACAAGAAGATGGTTCAGAAGTATCAGAGTGAGAATCTTGTCCAGAAGAGCTTCGGCGGATCGCTGTCATTATTCGTCAACTCTTTTCTCGGAGATCGTTGCCTGAGTAAGAACGAAGCACAAAAGCTTATAGATATGATCGAGGAACATACAGAAGAATAAGAGAAATGAACACTGTTTTACAAAAGGTAATTGAAATGAGTCTTTACGGCAGTATTGCGATCTTGATCGTTATGCTGTTCCGCCTGGTCTTTCGTAAGTATTCCAAGAAGCTTACATTGTTGTTCTGGGTTATAGTAGCCTTCAGATTGCTGTGCCCTTTTAACTTTGATTCTCATCTCAGTATCATGAATCTCATTCCTGCTGAGGTTGAAGAGAAGACGGAGATACATCAGACGCTGCTTTCTGACAATGACCACAGCGTTGTTCATACGAAAGATGCAGTGACCGACAAGGTAAAGATCATTCCTGATAAGAATGCAGTAAGTGAGAATAAGACCGTCAGCAACGAAGCTGCTGCATCGAAGCAGAATATCACACTCGACAGAGAGGATATCCTTTGCATCGTCTGGGTCGGAGGCATCATTGTAATGCTTTCTTATGCAGGATATAAGTACGTAAAGGTCAAGAGATTTGTTAAACGTTGTATCAGATCATCCGACGGGAAGTTTTTGGAAACTGACAAGACTGATACTCCTTTTGTAACCGGTATATTCAAGACTCAGATCTGTATTCCTTCTCATATCAAGAACGAAGAGAAAGAATATCTGCTCCTCCACGAGCAGATCCATATCAAGAATCATGACGGATTCATCAAGATGGCAGGATTCCTGATAGTCTGTTTACACTGGTTTAATCCGTTGGTATGGTTGGCATACGCATTGTTCTGTTCTGATCTTGAGATGCGATGTGACGAGGAAGTCGTTGAGAAGCTCGGTCAGGATATAAAGAAAGAATACTGCCGTTCCATAGTCCTTCATTCCGTGAAGGAACCGTTCGGATTAGCGAGAACAGCCTTCAGTGGTCTTGGTCTTGGTTCCATGGAGGTTAAAATGAGAATTAAGAATCTTTTAAACTATAGAAAAGTCTCGAAAACATCAGCAGCTTTGATACTTGGATTAACGATCGGCACGACGGCCGTTCTATCCGCTTGTGCAGTAGCAGAGGATCCTGCTCATGCAGCTTTATCTATGGACGAATCAGTTGACGTTTCCGAAGAAACGATCGAAGAAGAAACCAGCGAGTCGGTTGATGATACAGAGATCAGTGACGAAACTGATGTTAGTGATGAGACAAGTGTAAGTGAAGAAACTGATACAGATATTCCATCGGAAATCGTTGTCGGATCCGATGAAGAAATAGTTCAGAATGATGCACCGAATTTTGTGCTGGATACGTCTTATGATTATTCGGACGACGCAGGTTTGTGTAAGTGGGCTGAAACGATCATTGAAGACGGCACTGAGTATCAGGGTGCTTTAACAATGACGATAGATCCGAATGGTGACGGAAACCTTGTAGAAAGCAGAGTCCTGTATTTTAAGATCGGAAATCAAGCTATTCTTATGAGTCGACCGGCAGACCCTAATTTCCCTTATGAAGTTGAGTCTTTACTTTGGTATTCGAGTATTGCGGATGAATGTGATCTTTATTACGGTCCTGATGATGGTAATGAAGGTGATTACGCACTTGAATTCAATCGTGATACATATGATTGGCCGGCTCAGGGTCACTTATATGGTGAGGACGGGATCCTGGTTGTCGTAGTCAACGACGCATCGATACTTCCTCCTTATACTGTAAACTGACAGATAAAAGCCCTCTTTACTGTTCGCGGTAAAGAGGGCGATCTTTTAATCTAAAGGTATCTCTTTTATCTTGCCGTTCTCATCGTAGGCCATTTCCACAACACATACTGATCTGTGGAAGAGACTTCCTCCAGGAAGTTTGTCGTTATGATAGAACAGATAGCTCTTGCCGTTGAAATCACAGATGCCGGGATGGTTTGTAAAACAAGGACCTTCCTGCATTATGACACCACCGTAGACCCAAGGTCCCGTAGGTGAATTCGATGTGGAATAAGCAAGATGCTCATTTCTTTTCTCGCCCTCTGCGAAAGCAGCATATACCATGTAATAGACGTCGTTTCTTCTGTAGAACCAAGGACCTTCGCCATATGTTGTTCCTGTCTGATGACTACCCTTGCTGAATGCTTCTTCAGTCATCGCGATCTTACAGATGCCGACTTCCTGATCGTATGAGATCATGTCCTCGTTGAGCTTAACGTATCTAAGCTCAGGATTTCCGAAATAAAGATATGCCTGACCGTCGTTATCGATGAAAACAGTCGGGTCGATATCATTCCAGTCACCCTCATCGATAAGCGGATAGCCAAGATCCTTAAAAGGTCCGTAAGGACAGTCTGAAACTCCTACAGCTATAGCCATGCCGCTGTCCTTCTTATGAACAGGGCAGTAGAGGTAGAACTTACCGTTTCTCTCGATGCACTGAGGCGCCCAGGCTCTGTCATCAGCCCATTCGATGTCATCTAATGAGAAGATCTTGCCGTGGTCTGTCCATTCTTCCATATCCTTTGTCGAAAAGCAGCGCCAGTCGTACATCGTATAGAAGTCATTTACAAGTTCGTTCTCGTCGTGTGTCGTATAAAGATAAAGCGTGTCTCCTGATACCATTGGTGCCGGATCAGCTGTGTAGATATTCTTGATGATAGGATCTCTATTCATACGTTCCTCCGTTTTTTCGAGTATTATACAATATAGTTCATGGAATTGAATGAGGAATATGATCAGCTAATACGATATTCATGGTAGTTATATATTGTTTATGTTGTGATAATATCTTCACGTGAAAGAAGGTATGAATAATGGATAAGAAGGTCAGAAACATATTACTTGTATGCATATTTCTGTTATTAGCACTTGCCTTTGGATTCAAGACGATTATCGAGGCGAGAAAACTGCTTGTCCCTGTTGAGAATCAGACTCATGTCGTTGCAACTATCACTGAGAGAGCGAGTAAGTCTCATGTTACGTACGAGTATGAAGGAAAGACATACAATGGATTGGTAAGCGGAGTAGCAGCTGATAAACAGATCGGTGATCAGATCAATATCGTTATAGACAGTACAAAACCTAGCAGGGTAGTAAGTGATTCATCTCGTCCTGCTATAGGATATGGTGTCATGACAGGCGTATCTTTACTTATTGCAATCGCTTCTTTAATAAGTCTGTTGGTCAATAGGATTCCTTCAGAAAGACAGTATCAGTCATCATCCTGGAGTGGAACAAAGATATCTCTTAGTCCTAAGGGGATCATAGCAGTTGTTGTGTTTGTGTTTATCGGTTTCCTTTTTGTTATTGCAGGATTCAATTCCGTTCGTGAAGGAATATCTGTCAAGGAAAACGGAGTTGAGGTAGTAGCTACTGTTACAGGATGTGATATGAAAGTCAAAAAAGGCAATACTTTCTACACGCATTATGTGACATATGATTATAATGGCAAGACTTATAACATCGCGCTTGAAAGCCAGCTTAGAAAGATCGAGAACGGTACGAATGTAAAGGTTCTGATCGACTCAACTGACCCGGATCATGAGGTTTCGATGCCTGGCATAAAGTCATTCGTATTCTTTGCGGTAGCATTCTTTATCCTCGCGATGACGTTTGCTGTAGCCGTCACTTATTCCAAAAAACAGTAATGATCCTTCAATGCCGAAACCTATATAGGATGATAGTTTTGTGTTAAACTGAATAACACATCATTCACACAAGGTGAAGGTTTCGGGAGAGTTATATGGCAGGTCCTAAATATCCGATCCTGATGGTTCACGGAATGGGTTTTCGAGACAGAAAACACATCAACTATTGGGGAAGGATACCTAAGGTGCTCGAAGAAGAGGGCGCGGTCATTTACTACGGTAATCAGGACAGTAATGGTTCTGTTGAGAGTAACGCGGCTTATTTAGTCGAGAGGATCCGTAAGATCGCCAAAGAAAATAATATCGAGAAGTTTAATGTCATCGCTCATTCAAAGGGCGGGCTTGATATCAGGTATGCTATATCGACTCTGAAGATCAATGATCTGATCGCTTCCGTATCTACATTTAACACTCCGCATAACGGATCTTATACAGTTGATAAGCTTCTTAAGTTTCCGGCTTTTCTCGTGAAGATCGGATGTAAGATCACTGATATATGGTTTAAGATCTTGGGCGATAAGGAACCTGACACTTATAAGGTCATAACCGGTTTTAGGACGAAAGATTCCGAAGAGTTTAACAAAAATAATCCTGACGATCCGAATATCTATTATCAGAGCTACGCTTTCACTTGTAAAAAAGTGACAAGTGATATGTTCTTATGGTTTTCGAACATGATAGTAAGGATGGTAGAAGGCGAGAATGACGGATTTCTTACACCTAGAGCAGTTAAGTGGACTAATTTCAAAGGCCATTACAGGAGCGTGACTAACAGGGGGATATCTCACTGCGATGTAGTCGATATGAGAAGAAGACCTCTGACTAAGAGAAAGGGTGATGGTGTTTCAGATATAACGGATATATATAGGAAAGTCATCAGGGGACTCATCGAGATGGGTTACTGATCTTTACGATAAGGAGGTACTTCAAATGATCTATTACGTAAATGCTAAGGCTAAGACTGACGGAACAGGTTCAAAGGATGCTCCGTTCAAGACCATCAACGAAGCTGCTTCTGTTGCACGTGCAGGTGACGAGGTCATCGTTGCTCCTGGCGTATATAGAGAGCAGGTCGTTCCAAGGTTCGGAGGCACCAAAGATCAGAGGATAATCTATAGATCTGAAAAGCCTCTCGGAGCTGTAATCACAGGTTCTGAGATCGCGAAAGGATGGAAGAAGTTTAAAGGAGACGTGTGGACTTTAAAGGTCGATAACGGTATCTTCGGCGGATACAATCCATACACGACTTATGTATGCGGAGACTGGTATTTTGCACCGACTATAAGACATACAGGAGCGGTCGTTTTAAACGGGCTCATGATGTATGAGACAGCAGATCTTGACGAGTGCCTTAAAGGTGAACCTGATCCTTGCGCATGGAATGCAAAGGAGTCATCATTTAAGTGGTTCTGCACTCAGGAAGGAACTTCCGATTCGTTCTGCGGCGATAAGACAGAGACTGTAGTAAACGCTCAAAACAAAGTGATCGAGGAAGGTAAGTACACTGTCTTTTATGCTAACTTCAAGGGTCTTGATCCTAACAAGGAAGACGTAGAGATCCTTGTTCGTCGTAACTGTTTTATGCCTCGAAAAAACGGTCTGGATTATATAACTGTAAGCGGCTTTAAGATCTGTAACGGTGCTACTACATGGGCTCCTCCTGCTTCATATCAGGACGGACTTATCGGACCTCACTGGAGCCGCGGTTGGATCTTGGAAGATCTCGAAGTATGCGGTAGCCGTTGCTGCGGTATATCACTTGGTAAGTATCGCGATACAGAGAATGATATGTACTTCTACACTGAACACCTCAAGAGCCCGACTCAGATGGAGCGAGATGCAGTATGTAGAGGTCAGTATCACGGATGGACAAAGGAACGCATCGGTTCTCATATCGTTAGAAGATGTGAAGTTCATCACTGTGAACAGACAGGTATCGTAGGACGAATGGGCGCAGTTTTTTCGACTATTGAAGACTGCCATATTCATCACATTTGTAACTCACAGCAGCTAGGCGGTGCAGAGACTGCTGGTATCAAGCTTCATGCTGCTATCGATGTAACTATCAGAAGAAATAAGATCCATGACTGTATCATGGGTGTATGGCTCGACTGGGAAGCACAGGGTGCGAGAGTTACGCAGAACCTCATGTACAACAACGAGAGACCTGAAGGTATCGCGCCTGCACGCGGAGCAATGTTCTCTACTGACGTGTTTATCGAAGTAGGTCACGGACCAACGCTTATTGATAATAACTTCCTTTTGTCCAAGGTTTCGATAACGATCCCTAGTGAAGGTATAGCAGTTGTCCATAACCTTATCTTAGGTTCGTTCAGCCTCATTAATTCGGGTGTCGACAGTATCGAGAACGGACAGAGAGAACCAAGGTATACTCCTTATCATATTCGTCACAGGACTGAAGTAGCAGGATTCATGACGATCCTTCACGGCGACGACAGGATCTATAATAACATCTTCGTTCAGAACGGCTCTGTAACTGACAAAAAGAAGACAGCGGCTGACTGTGATTATGAAGTAGTCGGAACTGCTCCGTTCGATATCTTCCCAACATATGATGAGTGGATCGCTAACTTCATGATGGATGAAGAACCTGATATGGGTAGACTTGCAAAATTCCACTTCGGACATCTTCCTGTATGGGTTGCAGGTAACGCATATTTTAATGGTGCGACTATCTGTAAACACGAGACGGATTACCTCAAGGGAGGCAAGAAGAAAGCTAAGATCACACTTAAAGGTAAGACACTTAAGAATAACCTTGCTGAACTTCTTTCTGACTATGAGACGGGAATGATCTCTACATCTATCCTGGGTTATGCTTTCGAGCCGGAGCAGAGATTCGAGACTCCTGACGGTAAGGACATCATATTCAACAAAGACTACTTCGGTGACCATAGAGGAACGAAGGTCATACCTGGTCCTCTTGCTTCCTGGAAAGATGAGATCGAATTAGGCTGATCGAACTTTCAGGGCTCTGTAGATCAGAAGCTGATACCAGTTAAGATTACGGATCGAAGCCTTGATCTTGTTTTCGCCTGAATGAATGAGCTCGGAAAGTTCCTTGTCCGTTAAGATGTTGCCACTGAAGGCTGCTTGTTCAGCAAGCCTGGTGGCACCCTTTGACGGAGTTGACTTGAATATCTTCGATATGAGCGAGAAGTAATGATAATAGCTTCTCGCTCTTTGATTGTTATCGCCTTTCGTGAACTTCGATCTCCAGTAAATGATGAAGGCGATCCTTAAGATCACAAGTGACAGGATGACCATAGCTACAACGAAGATGACTATCACAGGAGTACTGATCTTTGTAGTCTTTTCCTGCTGCACTTTTTCGGTCTCGACCTGAGGAGTATTGATTGTGGTAATGATACTGGGATTAGGTGTGTTATTAACAACGCTCACATCAGGTTCAGGAACATCCGTAGGTTCAGGGATCGAATAATTCGTGTTGTTGCCGTTTTGTACTTCTTCTAGTTCAGAAGCATAGGCAGGATCCACTTTGCCGAGAGCATTAACATCGTAGTACGAACTTGCCGTGCCGTTTCCTGGAGTGGAATCGCCCATGATCCAACCGTAATCGGAAGTATAGAATTCGAACCACGCATGCGCATCCGTGGAGTAGACAGATGTTTTCTTATCATTAGTCATACCGCTTACAAGGTATCCGTTGACGTATCTTGCAGGAACTCCGATCATACGAAGAAGGACAACGGTTGTCGTTGCATAATGAACACAGAATCCTGTTTCTGAATCCTTGATAAACCAACTTACGAATTCTACGTCGTCCGGTGGATAATCCGTATCTTCGTCATAAGGATGAAGACCGCTTACAAAAGAAGTTACCATACGAACCTTATCTGCGTCGGATAATTCTTTCTCACCGTTATAAAGTTCCATATACCAGTCAGGAAGTACTCCTGTATCAATGATCGCTGACTTTACTTCATCAGGAACATAAAGACAGGATGAGGTGACATATTCATCATAAATAAAGGAATAGTCGTCTTCCATTTTCAATGGTGTGTTGGAATAGTAATAATATGAGAAGAATGGATCATCAGGAGAACGGTCTATATCTATATTGCCTATAGGTGTTCCTCTTCCGTAATAATTTGCAGTATAGTACGGGATCGGAAATGTATCATCGTCCGATTCTACTACAGGGATTATCGATAACTTATAAGGGTATAGGCTGTCGTTGTCGCCCGTATCATGAGAGATCTCTTTGTATGTCGTTAAAGCCGTTGATTCGTCCCAGGACATTCCGTCATATTCATCAAGTGATTCAGACCTGATATAAAGGTAAGGAGTGCTAATTATGTTTCCTTCATAAAGCGGATTTTTCTCGCGAGCCACCTGAAGCGTTATGGCTTTCGGCGGGTTGAAATTACCTACATTACGGAGATCTTTTCTTCCCGTATCCATTCCTACCACACTAACTATCTTCTGATTGATCGAGTGCGGTTCGCCTTCTTCGGCATAGTCGAGTATCGTATTAAGCGTCTTGAAAAAGGTCTTGTTCTTTTTCCCGTTTATCGATGACCTTACCGATCGAATGCAGTCGATCGCGATCTCGTCTTGCTTATAATTCTTAGGCGAGAAAAGGGTACCGACAAAAAGCGTTATAAGGAAGACAGGAATGATAAGCATCAGTATCGTTTTTTCGGATGCATCTCTATCAGCTTTTTTCATGCCCTGCAAAAGGATAAGAACGATAGTGGAGCAAAATACCATTATGCTCCATCCAAAGCCGGGGAACATGTAGACGAGTGCTACAGATATTAGAAAATACGGAAGAAGGAAGATCAGAGAAATGAATGGACTTTTCCTTCTAGCGATGGTGTATGTCGTGAATGAAAGCGGTATCATTCCGATCAAGCTGAACAATATGGTAAATGAATCCAGACCTGCCTGTGATTCGTAGAAATACATCGGAAGATTCTTGAACGAATATGCTTTAAGAAGACTCAAAAGAGTCATGATACCGTCATTAAGATCCATCGCGTTAAGATAGATCAGAAGTACCACGATAACAGGGACTGTGATGAGAGTGATATATGACCAGCGTTTTCGCTCCCTTGTATGAACGAATGTGAAGAATGCTCCAGCTATGATAAAAGAGAAGAAAACAGGGAGGAAGCTCACTTTGAAGTCGTAAGTGCTTACGAGCATGAACGTATAAGAAGTGCACAGAGTAAGTGACAGGAAAAACGTGATGAGATATGTCTTAATGGAGATCTTATCGTTCATTGAAGACCTCCTTTGGGATCCTTGTACGAAGGATGCTTATCATTGCTTTGTCCAGATCACGTTGCGATTGGATATCATATGACACCTCGCGCTTTTTCGGCGGGATGATCCTGATCTTATGCATGATGTCGTGATTGATAAAATAGTTCGATGTGAAATACAATTCTCCAAGCTTCTGATCGAGTTCATCTCTGTCAGCACATAGTCTTATGAGCACTCTCGCATGACCGCAGCATTCTTCCTGCGGTTCCTTGACAAGGATCGTATCTCTCTTGGCAGAAGCTTTCCAGTGGACGCTCTTGATAGGATCGCCGATAACATAATCCCTGACATCATAGATCTCTGAATAAGTCGAGTTGGATTTCTTCAGATGCTTAGCCTTGTAACCGTTCAGCTTAGGCATAGTCGGCGGGATGGTCGGAACAGGTTTTACGATCGCCTCGACGACCTTCTTCGTGCGCTTCGTGAAGTGGAACAGTCCAAGAAGATCATAAAGTCTGATACCTGTTATCTCATAAGAATAAGTTCCGCAGTGTGATGTATCGACAGGGAAGGAATCCTTGTAGCTGCTGTGACCCGTAAAAGTCATGAGCCTGCTCGTGCCTGTCATGATATCGGTGATCTTGAGATTGATCTTATATCTCGAAAACAATACCCATTTGCTCTTTGTCTTGATGGTTATGACATTCTCTTCACCGAGCTTTACATTGCTTGGAACCTTGATCTCGTACTTAAAGAAGAAAGACGAGAATATACACAGGATAAGTGAGAATACCGGGCAGAATAACAGGAAGATGATAAGGTACCATGCTATCCACATCTTATAGAACAGAAAGAATATGAAGGCCACAATGAAGACCAGAATATAGATCGCCCAGTTCTTTATCATATCCGAAAAAGTTAGACGCGTGGAACAGGAACAGACTTTAAGATCTCTTCAACGATATCTACAGCTCTTCTGCCGTTGACTTCAGCTTCAGGAGTAAGGATAAGTCTGTGAGCGATAACAGGTGAGAAGGCGAACTGAACATCTTTTGGAGTTACATAAGATCTTCCCTGAAGATATGCAGATGCTTTTGCCACGGAAGTTAAAGCAAGAGTCGAACGTGGACTTCCTCCTCGCTCGAGTTCCTCATGTTTTCGAGTCTTATTAATAAGATTGAGGATATATGTAAGTACTTCATTACTAAGGTGTATCTTGTTGACCTCATCTTGCATACGAATAAGCATATCGGCATTGCAGATCATCCTGACACTGTCGAGAGGATTGTTGCCGTCCTTACGATTCAGTACCATGTTCCTCTCGTCATCCATCGACGGATATCCCATCGTGATCCTTATTGCGAATCTGTCTATCTGTGAGTCAGGGAGAAGGGAAGTGCCGGATGCATCAGACGGATTCTGAGTAGCAAATACCGTGAATGGCTTAGGAAGTGCATATGTTGTTCCATCAACAGTTACATGTCCTTCTTCCATAGCTTCGAGAAGAGCAGACTGTGTTCTCGAGGTAGCTCTGTTAAGCTCATCGGCGAGGAAAAGGTTATGAAAGATCGAACCAGGCTGATATTTCATTGTCGAAGTAGCCTTATCAAATACCGAGAAACCTGTGATGTCTGAAGGCAATACATCAGGCGTAAACTGAACTCGTCCGTAATCGAGTCCCATAGTTCTCGAAAAGGCCAGCGCCATCGACGTCTTTCCGACGCCGGGAACGTCTTCGATCAGTACATGACCGCCCGACAGGATTCCTGCTAATGCCATGGCAATAACATAATCCTTACCGCAAATAACTTTTCTGACTTCTTGAATTATCTTCTTTGGTAGATCGCTCATTCTCATAACCTGCTTATTATTTTTCTTCCGTTCTTATTCTACTCTATTTCGAAAAATAACATAAGTTAAAAGTGAGGTAAAAAAGACCCGATCGCCAACTGTGGGATCGGGTCAGTATCTTTAGTTTATCGCTACCTGGAAGATCGGTTTTTCGCCTATGGCGTTATCTCCACTTTCGATCGTTATCGTATAGTGATCTTTTTTCAGATCTACCTGATAAGTGATCGTTCTGATCTTTCCCTGCGGAATATCGGCATTAATGATATTGCTTCCGCTGTCGCCGTCGATCCTTACTTTGTAATCTCCTTTAGCTCCTGATACAACAACTACTACGGTTGCTCTTCTGTCTTCTTCAATCGTGAAATCGAGCATAGATGACTCTTTGTCTTCTTCAGTCACTTCATAAGATATAGTAGTGTTCATTATAGGTGCCTTAAGAGTGTTGAAGATCGTCATACCGATTCCCGAAAGGAACATAACGAGTGAGAGGATGCCTGCAAACAGGAATCTGATCGGCTTATGATTCTTACGGTCGAGCAACATCGTTCCAAGAACGATCAGGACAGGTGCTGCAAATCCAAGAATAAGATATGCTCCGAGAGCCTGTTTGAAATCCAAGTTTGCCCCTGCATCAACGTTGCTTTTTGACGAATAGAAACCTGCGAGACAGGAGATAGAATTGTTTACAAAGTGCATAAGCATCGACAGGAGCATATTGTTCTTCTTTACGACAACATAGGACAAAGCTGCACCAAGTATTGCTGTCGCGCCGAATCTCAGGAAAGACACATGGTTTACGCCGAACATAAGGGCCATGATGAGAACGATGATCCAGTCTTTCTTGATGCTTCTGAAGTTGCTCAGGATAGCTCCTCTGTGGATCGCTTCCTCACAGATAGCAGGTGTGACGGCAACTACAAGAAGTGTTACAGGAAAGCTCATCGAACCATAAAGGGTGTTGTTCAATGCACTTACTTCCTCGTTTGCTGAAGGCAGGATCATTCCTGCGATTCCTGTTGCGACAAGAGATAATCCGAAAGCTCCCAAGTAGATGCACAAAGCACCGAACAGATCTCTTATCTTTGGCAGCTTAATAGGGAAGACTTCCTTGATCTTTACTCTGCAAATGAGACAATAGAACAATGCAATTGCAAGAAATGACACTTCCGTCATGATAAGTCCAGGTATACCGAACTTTCCCTGAAGCCAAACGCATACCGTAAGAAAGTACGCCATAAGTACTGCGAAGAGTACGAAGCCCATCCATGGGCGAAGTCTTTGTTGATTAGTGATCTTTTCCATATAATCCTCCTTATTCGTTGATCTTACGATCTTTCTTTAGTTTTACTATCTGAATGGTCAGCCTTATGATCGCGATCGCTCCTGCTACGCACATTCCCAGAAGGACAAATCCTTCAACAAGATTGATAACGTTCACTGTGTTGGCAAGTCTTAATCCTATACTCAGATTCAATAGTCCTGCTAATAGCAAAAAGACAGTTGCGAAGATGAAATAGAATAACGAAGTCCTTAGATATTTGATTCTTGAATCTTTGTCGGAATAGTACTCTATTCCATCAGGAAAATCAGTTGCAAGCCCTCTGGTATAAACGCAGCATGTGCCGGGATAATTAAGAGTGCATACTACTTCTATCCCCATCTCTTCGATGAATTTGTAGAAGTCCGTGTTTTTAGCACTGTTTGCCGAACCACTCAGGAAGAGTGTCTTGTATTTATATTTACCTGCTTCTGTCTCATCGAACTCGAAACTTAATCTTCCGGCCCTCACGAGCGAATAGCCGTGCGAAGCCATATTGTTGATCCAGTTCTCTTCTTTATCCAGATTCCAAATGAAGAACCACTTGTGAAAAACATGCCTCATATTACTTGTCACCCATAATCCTTTTACCATTCTCTACGAGCTCGCTTAACCTTTGGAGTTCTTCCTTGAGGATAAGTTTACCCGAATCTGTTATCACGTATTCTTTCTTTCTGCTCTCGGGGTTTTCAGGCAGTGCATCGATCCAGCCTCTTTCTACCAGGGAATTGATGGCCCCGTATAACGTGCCTGCCGCGAGCTTGACTCTTCCGTTTGAAAGTTCTGCAACATTCTGGATTATTCCATAACCATGAAGTGGCTTTTGAAGAGAGAGCAAGATGTAGAATACTGCTTCAGTCAATGCTTGTTGTGGCATATCATTAACTCCTTTGTATCGACCTTCGATATATCGGTTGTCGATATATCGTGATTCGAGTATATCGGCTACCGATATAAAAGTCAATAGGTTTCGACTGCAGAATTTGAGATTCTATTTTGCAGTTGTAGACGAGAACAAAAAAGAACCGCTTCAACCGAAGCGGTTCTTGTCTTTTAATTTTGTAAGATTGATCAGAATGGTATGATCCTTGCTGTGATACATCTTTCAGCAAACTCAGGACTTCTCGAGAAACCGTATACAACGCTCTCTCTTGTTGCGCCGCCATTGAGGACTCCGATCCAGTAGTTCTTGCCGTCTGCTTCACCTTCTCGATCCATGAAGGTCAGGTAAAGCCTGTTAATAAATTCCTCATTAGAAAGATTGTAATCGTTCATTTCCTTGCTGATGAAGAAGAAAACACCAACAGCCTCACCTGTGCAATTGTAATTAGCAAGTTCAGAAGCCCAGTAGTTTCTTCCGCCTTCATCATAATCTCTCTTGAAAGCCTTAGTGTACATTCTCTCAACGAATGCATAAGTCAGATCAGTTGGTTCGATCGAACCTGAAGGCTTAATGTCACCTCCTGATCTGATACCGTATGATGCACATGTATCAGCCCATTCCTGAGAGAAGATGAATCCGTTGGCTACACCTTCTCTTGAAGCATTTCCTGAGTTCAGGAGTCCTACCCAATAATTGAAACCGTCTGTTTCAGGATCACGACCGAAGAATGTGTTGTAAAGGATGGTAACAAATTCTTCGTTAGAAGTATTCCTATCCTTGAATTCCTGACTGAATATGAAGCCTTGAGCTACCTGTGCACCCGTCTGATGGAAATTGTAAAGTTCTGTTGCCCAGTATCTTGCTCCATCTGTTTCAGGGTCTCTTCCAAGGACCTTGGTGTAGAGTCTGTTAACGAATCCGTAGATCTGTTCGCCTGATGTGCCAGTAGGAGCGAAATCCGGGATGGTAACAGTTGAAGTGTTTCCTGATGACGAATTAACATCAGTGATGAACTTGACATCATCATCGATGACTAAAGAACAATAGCCGTATTTTGTAAGATAACTATCGTAACTTTTGCCGGAACTTGATTGTTCAGGTTCTACTGATGTTACAAGTTCACACAGCATCTTATTACTGCTTAAATCAACAGAAGTAAATGGATTATCAAAGCAAATCAGTGATTTTGTCTTAGGAGGCACATGAAGTTCGGATAATCTGTTATTGCTGCAATTGATAGATTCGAGTGATTGATTGTTGCCAGTTATCAAACTTGTGAGTTTGTTTGCATTACATTCAAGTTTCTTCAGATTACTCAGACCATTAACATCAAGTCTTTCGAGTTTGTTCTGGTCGCATCTGACAGTTTCCAGAGCCACGTTTGAATTAAGATTAAGAGAAGTGAAATAATTCGAACTGCAATTTAGCTCAACCAGCTTTGTATTCTTGCTTATATCTAGTGAAGTCAGTTGACAGTATCGACATATGAGATGTTCGAGGTTTGGGTTGTTTCGCAGATCCAAAGTCCCAAGCTTGTTAGAATAACAATATAATGATGTGAGGTTTGTCAATTTGCTCAGATCAAGATCAGTGATTGCTGTATTAGAACAGGACAAGTCTCTTAGTTTGATACAATTATTCAAATTGATCTTCTCCAGACTAAGGTTTGAGGAACATTCCAAAACATTCAGCTCGGTAAGCTTGCTGAGATCAAGTGTCTTAAGACCACATTGATTACAGTGCAATTCTAACAGGTTGCTGAGTGATGAAAAATCGGAAAAGGTTAACTGGTAACACCGGTTGACATTGAGTATATGAAGCGATGTCGGATCAGGTAACGTAAATGAAGAGATCTTAGTTTCGTGCAGATCCAGTTCTCTAAGATATTTTGCCCCGCTGAATCCTATGGTTGTAAGCGGATTGTTTGAACAGTAAAGGAAAGCGATCTTTGTTCTTTTGGAACCAAAGTCGATTTTAGTAAATTGGTTATTTGAAAGGTCAATATCTTCAAGATCGATGGAGTTAGATATGTTGAAATAATCCAGACCTTCCTTCAACTTGTTTCCTGAACAGTTTAGCTTTTTTAGCTTTTGACAGCCTTTTGCGTTGAACTTTGTGAGCTTGTTTGAAGAACAGTCGATAGATTCCAGTACAGGCATATCAGTGAGTTCCAATGTAGTTAACTGATCATTAAATAAAATAACTGATTTAAGTGAAGAAAAAGAACTCAGCTTTATCGATGTGACGCTCTGATTGGAAATAATAATCTCTTCCAGGTTTTTGAATAGAGATAATCCTGTCAGATCTTTGACCTTGGAATTGCTCCAAGAATTGATGATCTTAATTTCTTTTACATTATCTATCTCTGTCTGTGATAATTTGCCGTCCTTGTTTTGGTCGGCATTATTCTTTACCCAGTTCCTGAATACTTCATCAGGGAAGGTTGAATTGATGTCCTTGTCGGCTGCGTTTACGTTCGCAGGCAGGGAAAATATCATGGATGAAGCGAGTATTGTCGCTGCGATTACGGATGAGAATAACTTAAGCTTTCTCATAGTATCCTCCTAACACTTTCATAATGGAGTAATCATATCAACTAACATAAACTAATTCAATAAAAAAGACTGCCCGAAGGCAGTCTTTAGAACTTCTATCTGATTCTGATTACCAGTAAAGCTTGATCTTCTCGCCAACGAGTGGGATTGAGAAGTACTTATTAGTAGCTGCTGCAATGATACCCATAACTGCGAAGACTACTATAGCGATCTCGAGTGCCCAACCAAGGAATGGGATGCAAGCGAGGAACATCTCACAGATGAAAAGGATCATACCGTTATTAACGTGATTCTTAACATAAGCGGACTCTCTTACATCAGAAGGAATAAGGTTGAGCATACCGAGGAACCAGAAAATTCCAACATAAGCGAGGATAGCAAAGATCTTTTGCTTACTCGTGATATTAGATACAGAAGTGTTATCCATAACCAAACCTCCTAAAAATAGATGCTCTTATGATAACATAGTAAATGTCAAATGTAAAAATAAATCATTATAAGGACATTATAAAGATGAAGATCCAACGTTACCGTAAAGAAAGCGATGTTACGTACGCTCTTGGAGCCACTGTTGTAATGGAATATCTGAACAACAGACCTGAGCTCGTAAAGGGTGTAATCCTTCACCCTCAGTTTAGGGCAGAAGAAACAATAGAGAAGATCAATGCGATCACTACCGAACGCAAGATCCCTGTGACAACAGAAGAAAAACCGTTCAATATCCTCTCTCAGAAAGAGAACTGTTTTGTTATAGCAGTCATCGAAAAGGTTGAGCGCGAACTGGAGAAGGGCGATCATGTGGTCCTGGTGAATCCTTCCAATGCAGGCAATATGGGAACGATCATGCGAAGCTGTGTCGGATTCGAGATCATGAACATGGCCGTTATAAAGCCGGCTGTCGATGTTTTCGATCCGAAAACGATAAGGGCGTCTATGGGTGCGGCTGCAAGGATCAACGTTAGGACGTTTGATTCTTTCGATGAGTATATGGCTCTTTATAAAGAGAATAATATGTATCCGTTTATGCTGGATGGCAGCACTAAGCTTCAGAATACTGAGATCAAGGCTCCGTTCAGTCTGATATTCGGAAATGAGGCGACAGGTCTTCCTGCGGACTTCCAAAATATCGGACAGCCGATCAGGATAGAGCACGGACACGGTATAGACAGCCTGAATCTGCCTATTGCAGCGAGCATTGCGCTCTACAGCGCAGCGGGTGGGAGATTTGTTTGAGAAAATCTTAAAAATGTACTTGCAAGACAAAAATAATCATGATAAAATCTCTCGGTGCAATAAAAGAAATTAGCGATGGAGGTGAAGGTAATGCCAAATATCAAGTCTGCTATTAAGCGCGTTAAGGTTACAGAGAAGAAGACTGTAGCCAATAAGATGAAGAAGAGTGAGATGCGTACTGTCATCAAGAAGACTAAGGCTTCCATTGCTGAAGGTACTGAGTCCGCTGAGGCTTTGAAGAACGCTCAGAAGACATTGGACAAGGCTGCTGCTAAGGGTTATATCCACAAGAAGACAGCTGCTCGTACAAAGTCTCGTCTTGCTAAGGCTGCTGCTAAGGCTTAATCGATTTGAATTACTTAAGACCGTCTCATTTGATGAGACGGTTTTTTTATGCTCAGATTATTTAACTATTACAGGTGGAATGTTCCAATCAGTATTCAGAGGCTGCCCGGTGAGCATGCTCCTGATATTAGAAGCCTTAAGATCCAGAGCTGAGACCTCTTTGATCTCTGCATCTTGGTGCTCCAGAAAATCAGAACAATTGTGGATCAGCGGAACCTTGGCACACTTGCCGATGATCTTCAGGCAATAGCGTCCTTCTCTCGAAAAGCCCAGCACGCGAAGATACGGGACATGCCTATGATTCTCGATGAAATCCTCGCTCTGATCTGCCATGAGTGATGTCATGGCACGAAGTATCCTTCCCTGAGTGAAGTGCTTGGTATTAGCGTTTTCCATAAGCGAATCAAAATCAGTGTCATCGCTTCTAAGTTTCTCACATGTGTTATTCAGATATCCGAGAAGCCCATCGCCCATATAAGCTGTGTCTTGGCTCGCGCCTCCGAGTTTCAGAAGGACTGACTTAGCATATAGATCAAGATCAGGGAAGTTTAGATCAGAAGCTAACATCGCTGCAAGAGCCTTATCAGGCATGAGTCCTGCAAGCTCTGAAGCAAGCGCGCTCTGAGATCTTCCACATTTCCTGATAATGTCTCTTATCGCGGTCGCAGAAGGGTATGATGATGTTATCTCGGCTGAATCGTAGTCGTCACCGACCCTTGGGATCGCAATGATGTTGAAGTTCTTCTTGAAGATCCTGACTGCCCTAAGATAGTCCAGCGCGAGTATTGAATTAGGCCTTCTGAGAGTATCCATAAGATCTTCCTTATCCTCATACTCGAAAACATCCGCTATTGCATTGGCCCTTGCGGAAGGGAATGACATGCCTTTTTCAAGGTTGCCCTTAAGCGATTCTGAGAACGCTTCATTAGTGTCAAAGTCGAACTCAGAAAGTCTCTTGATAAGATCGAAATTATCAGAATCAATGCCGAAAGCTA
>JAGCGE010000059.1 GCA_017649745.1 Clostridiales bacterium
ATCAAACCCTTGAAGGGCTTGACCGTTGATGCAGACATCGACAACAGCGAAGATCTCTTCGGTCTGACTGTTGACGATCTTCAGGAGAACGTAGTCATTGGTAACGGCACCATCACCGGTACACTTCACTACATCGATGATTATTCTACCGCGTTCTCCGGAGAAGAGGCTTCCGGCAACTACATTGCAATTCATGCAGAAGTTCCGGGCGTCGACGATGTCACACTCACCGTTACCGTTACGAATCCGTCCGTTCTGGATCCTGATGGTATCTGCGTTTGTCGCATCAGGGACAAGAGCTCGCAGACAATCACGGTCGTGGCGAGCAAAGAGGGTTATGAGTCTGTCACAAAGGTTTACACGCTTAACGGCCTGACGTGTGAAACCGAAGCGTGACAAATCGAGGTGAAAATTCAAAATGGCAAGATTTCACGGCATGCTTGGTTTCGCAATCCAGACTGAGGTTCGACCGGGCGTCTTTCAGGAACGTATTACGGAATGCGAATGTTACGGAAGGGTCCTTAACGCGTCGTTTATGAACCAACAGACTTCCGAAACGAACGAAGACCTGCGTGTCAACAATCGTGTTAGCATTACCGCCAATACGTACGCCATCGAGAATTTTCAGTTCATGCGCTACCTGACATACATGGGAGTCAAGTGGCGAATATCAAACGTCGAGGTGCAATACCCCGAGCTTATACTGTCGATTGGAGGCGTTTACAATGCGAGACCGACTCAGTCTGCACAGTCTTCTGTGTAACATTCTGGGCAGCAATAACGCCTATTTCCAACCGCCGGCATCAGTGTTGATGAATTACCCCGCCATTAGGTATCGTCGGTCTGACATTTCTAACCGACACGCCAATGACGGGGTTTATTCTCATCAAAACCAATACGAACTCACAGTGATTGACTGGGACCCGGATAGTACAATACCTGATAAAGTGAACGAGATTCCTACGGCGCAGTTCATCAGGTCATTTTCTTCCGATAACCTGAATCACTGGGTTTTCGAGATTTATTATTGAAAAGGAGGAAATCCTAATGTCCAGACTTCAGTGGAATAAGACGGGCGACAAGAAATACACAGTTGGTATTCACGAAGTCGTCCTGTTCCCGATGGATTCTACCACTTCTACCGGCTACGCTAACGGCGTGGCATGGGAAGGTGTTTCCAAGGTCGGAGAGGCTCCGGAAGGTGCAGAGGCAACCGATATTTACGCTCTCGACACGAAGTACGGCACCCTTCGCTCCGCAGAGAACTTCGGCGGCACTATTGAGGCGTACAGCTCTCCTGAGGAATTTGACTCTTGCGACGGTTGCGCGACAATCGCTCCCGGCGTCGTTGTTCGTCAGCAGAATCGTAAGCCGTTTGGTCTTGCGTATAAGGAGACCATCGGCAACGATACCGAGGGTACAGAGTGCGGCGAAATCCTGCACCTCGTATACAACGCCACTGCATCCCCGTCCAGTGTCGATCATGACACCGTGAACGAGTCTCCCGATGTGAACCCTCTGTCTTGGGAATTCAAGACCACACCGGTTAATGTGCCGGGTTATAAGCCGGCTTCTCATTTTGAGTTCCGTTCTGATGAGATGAGCCCTGCTGACTGGAAAGCAATCGACGATCTCGTTTGCGGTTCTGACAGCAATGAGGCTACGCTTCCGCTGCCGGAAACGATCATTTCAATGTTCGGCACATCCTATACCTATACAGCCCTTACCACGGAACCGGATGACTGGGCGACGGCGTACTACACCAAGTATTACACCAAGTACGGTACCGACTATACTCTGATTCCGCGTCAGGACAGTGCGCCGACGTTTGTTGCGAATCAGTATTACTCTCGGTCCACATCGACCTGATTTGAACGACTAGACAAACTCGAAAGAGGTGAATCGCATGGCACTGTATGACCCCGTGTACGGATATGCCGGTCAACCGATGCTTCAGATTCCCCAGCCTACGGTTGTGCAGCCTCCAACTTCTGTTCTGTCACAACCGCAAACAACACAGCAGGTTCCGTTTGTCAAAGTCATCACATTAGCTGGCGAATCGGCGGCTAAAAGTCTCAAACTTGCCGCCGGTTCAACGCTATTTGCTGCTGACGAAACCGATCCTGTTATCTGGTTCATTAAAGCAAACGAAGTTGGTCCTAATACGGTGTATTCAATTCCGTTCGACCCCGCGATTCTTTCTGGAGGAAACGTGTCGGTTTCTGCTGATTTATCAGCAATAGAGAATCGACTAAACAATATTGAGGAGAGGATGAAACGCTATGAATCCGATGCTCCAAATGATAAACAGCACTCCTCAGGCTCCGGCAACTCAAACACCCGCCGTTGACAGTCTTGGACAAATTGTAGAACAGGCGAAGCCACTCTACAACATGTTCAGGAATGCACAAAACCCTGTTGAGTTGATGAAACAGATGTGTATGCAGAATCCAGCCATCAAACAGGCTTATGAAACCGCAAACATGATGGCTGGCAACGATGTTAATGCAGCCAAAGCAGCGTTTTACACGCAAGCGAAACAAATGGGCATAGATCCAGATGCGTTTCTGGCTCAACTGACTCGTTAATTTCAAAATGGAGTAATGATTGATACTTACAAGTGGTATATCGCGCGCCGTATATCCTTGTTTGTATAATTGTTATTTGGAGGTGCATACCATGGCTGACATGACACCCGCAGATCTCGCTGCGATCAATAATGGTGGTTTTGGCGAGAATTCAATGTTCTTCTGGATTTTTGCGCTCATGCTTCTCCCCGGAATCGGCGGAGGACGTTTCGCAGGCGCGGGTCCTCAGGGAAATTATGTAACACAGGCTGAGCTTACCGCCGGTCTGAACAATCAGGCTGTTCAGGCTCAGCTTCAGCAGATTTCGCTGTCTTCTGCCAACAACAATTACGAGACCTCTCGTCTCATCGATCAGCAGACAAATCTTATGCTCCAGCAGCAGAATGCCGGTCAGATCAATGCGATTCAGGGATTCAACGCGATTAACCTGAATCTCACGAATCTTGCAAACGGCCTGTCTAACAAGATGGATCAGGCTATCTTCCAGCTTCAGCAGTGCTGTTGTGATATTAAGACGCAGATGCTTCAGGATCGTCTTGCGGACAAGACAGCAGAGCTTACGGCAGCCCAGAACGCGATCAACAACGCCGCCCAGACTCAGACACTTCTGTCTCAGATGGGGCGCTGGGTCGGCTGGGCGACATCCGGGACAGCAGGTACCGCCGCTACCGGTTCGTAATATTACGAACGGCGGTTGGCGCGCACCGCTGTTCAACATTGTTATTTATCGAAAGGAGAAAAGGGCAAATGTTTACCAAGAAGATCAAGTTCAAGGATTTCGACGGCAAAGAGTGCGAGAGAGAATATCAGTTCAATCTCACTCAGTCTGAACTCGTACAGATGGAGTCCTCTAAAGTAGGAGGCCTTGCTGAGTACGGCAAGCGTATCATCGCTTCTGAGAATGTTCCGGAGGTTATGCAGTTGTTCAAGGAGCTCATCCTGCTGTCTTACGGCGAAAAGTCGGCAGACGGTCAGCGCTTCATTAAGGAAGACCCGATTCGCGGCAAGCTTGCTGATGAGTTCAAACAGTCCGCAGCATTCGACGCGCTGTATATGGAGTTCATCCAGAATCCTGATAAGGGCGCTGAGTTCTTCAACAACGTCATTCCGGCAGATCTGAAAGAGGAGATCGACAAGATGGACAACGGCCATGCGTATCCGCCGTCCATTGCTAAGGCGTGATGATGTGTGCTGAAGATAACGATACCAGCCACAGAGCTGCACGACCCAGTTACGAATTATTTTTCGTATACAAAAGAAACCACGATAACAATCGAGCATTCTCTTGTTGCTTTATCGAAGTGGGAATCAAAATGGAAAAAACCTTTCCTAAATGAGACCCATTCACAAGATATGTTCGACGATTATATTCGTTGTATGACTATCACTCAGAATGTAGACCCTAATGTGTATTATGCGATCACTCCCGAAATCCGGAATAGGATACGTGAGTACATGGAAGACCCAATGACTGCTGCTGTCATACACGAAGACCCTAAAAACAAGCAAACGTCTACAAAATTCGTCACATCCGATCTAATTTATTATTGGATGACAGCGTTAAACATCCCGATGGAATGTCAGAAATGGCATCTTAACAGACTTTTGACGCTTATTCGGATTGCGAATATCGAGAACAAACCGCCTAAGAAGCCGAGCAGAGCTGATGCTATTCGTAAGCATAAGGAAGTGAATGCTGCTCGACGGGCAAAGTTACATCGTTAAGACAGGAGGTCTCTATGGCAAAAGGCATGATTTCCGTAACGACCACCGGTAGTTTCAAGAACATTGAGGGTTTCTTTAAGAAGACCAAGCGAAAAAATTTTCGTAAGCATCTTGAATATTACGGTGAGTTAGGAGTTCGGCTGCTTGCCTCAGAGACCCCCGTCGATACTGGAGACGCGGCTTCTTCGTGGAGTTACGAAATCGAGGATAAGAACGGGGTTATCTCCATTTATTGGAAAAATAGTGCAATGGCTGGAGATATTCCTGTGGTGTTGCTCGTGAAATACGGGCACGCAACCGGAAATGGCGGATACGTGGAACCGAACGATTTCATCAGTCCTGTCATGAATCTTTTATTCCAAGACATTGCTGATAAGATATGGAAGGAAGTGACCAGCGCATGAGCAGCAAATACGACGACAGAATAGTTCGTCTCGGATTCGATAATGCTCAATTCGAAGCCGGTGCCTCTAAGTCTATGTCGACGCTCGACAAGCTTAGTGAGAAACTGAAATTCAAGAGCGCTAAACAAGGTGCTCAGGATTTGCAGCGATCTGTTGACAGCGTAGACTTCTCGTCCATGGCTAGAGCAATAGACAAGATTGAGAGTCGTTTCAGCGCCATGGGCATCGCTGGAATGAATGTAATCAACAAGATTACTGATGGTATCGTCGGCTCTGTTGCGAAACTCGAACAGGCAACTATCGGTCAGATCAAGACTGGTGGTTGGGCAAGAGCCATGAACATCGCCAATGCTAAGTTCCAGATCGAGGGTCTTGGATTCGAGTGGGAACAAATCGAGAACGCCGTAAGCTATGGTGTTAAGGACACCGCTTATGGTCTCGATGCAGCTGCTTCTGCTGCTTCTCAGTTGGCAGCATCAGGTATTGACTTCCAGAAGGTTATCGAGAACACCAATGACAAAAGTCTAACAGCCATGCACAAGTCGCTGCGAGCCATTTCGGGTGTCGCCGCCATGACCAATTCTTCTTACGAGGATATTGCTCGGATTTTTACCACAGTCGCTGGTAATGGTCGTCTCATGGGTGACCAGTTGCTTCAGTTGTCTTCTAGAGGCATGAACGCGGCTGCTAAGTTGGCTGAAACACTCGGAACAACCGAAGGCGAGATTCGTGACATGGTGAGTAAGGGTCTCATCGACTTTCAGACTTTCGCTTTCGCCATGGATAACGCTTTTGGCGACCACGCGAAAGAGGCAAACAAGACCTTTACTGGTGCTCTCGGCAACATGAAAGCCGCTCTTTCCAGAGTTGGCGAGATTTTTGCAGACCCCATCATCAATAAAACAAACACTCTTTTTATTGCCCTGACTGAACGTATCGACGAGTTCAAAAATAAGCTGAAATCGATCAAAGTTCCGAAGTCGCTTAACGAAATTAAGAAGCAATACGGCGATATTTCTGCTTCTGCTGCCGCTTATGACGAGATTCTCAAAGCTAGCTCAGAACGTACTGTAACATTCGGTCAGCACTTTGCTGAAATGTGGCAGTCTGGAATAGACGCATTTTCGGCAATGGTCAAAGCCGTCGACATGAGCTGGCTTGACGGTGTTGTTGATAAAGTCGATGCGATTACGGTTAAGTTCACAGGTTTCTTCGACGCTGTAAAAGAGTATTTCGGGATGGCTACCGAGGAGTCTCAGGAAGCCGCAGATGCTCTTACGGTTACAGCTGAAGAAGCACAGGCGGCAAGAGATATAATCCTTAACGGAAAGTATGGAAACGGTGCAACGCGAAAGAAAGCGCTGACAGACTTGTTCGGCGAAGAAAGCGCTAAGAACATCCAGCGTTATGTCGATTCAGTTGTCGCTGCCGGCTGGAGTTTCGAGAAAGCTGCAATTCAGATTGCTGACGGAAATGAAGCGATTGCTGAATCTGCCGAAGACGTCGAGAAGACCAAGCTGTTCCAGATATTTGACAATATCAGAGACAGTTTTAAGAATCTCGCCACAGCTTCTGGAAACATCATCAAGGCTGTGAAGAAGATTGGCAGTGCAATCTGGAAAGCTTTTAAGACTGTTTTCAAAATAGATACAAAATCTGTTACTGACGGTATGGTAAGTCTGACAGGATGGATTGCTAGTCTCACCGAGAAGCTCATAGTAAGCGACGATGTTGCTGAAAAGATAACCGGAGCATTTATCAAGTTCTTTACTGTCGTGAAAGATGGTCTCGGGTTGCTTTGGGATGCACTAAAGTTTGTAAAAGACCTTGGTGTATCTCTTTCTAACAGCAAGATATTCAAGTCAATAACCGATTCCATTTCTAACTTCTTCGCCAAGACAAAAGGCGATAAGAAAGATGGTGAAGACGTCGGAGAACGAGTTGCTGCACCGTTTGAAAGTCTGAAAACGGCTATAAGCAAAATCAAAGATGTTCCGGGAATGGTGTCGAAGTTCTTCAAAGACTTCTCGAAAGCGCTCAAAGACCTTGGAATCAGTCCGATAGACACCGCTAAGATAATCTCGTTCGGAATAAAGGTGTATTCTATATCACTTCTGTTCCTTGCCGTACGTCGTCTTGGACACATCGTTGACGGCATCGCTACGATTCCGGCAAAAGTCGGAACAATGGTTGTTAAGCTCGGAAACATGTTCAAGAACGTGGGTAGAGCAGCATTTATCGTGTCTCTCGCTGAGGCTATGAAAGCGTTTGCGATAGCGATTGCAACAATCGCCGCCGTCGTGTATATGCTCGGAACCATGGACCCAGACAGAATGTACGAAGGTCTTGCTGCTGTTGTTGTCATCGGCATAGTATTGAAAGGCTTATCTAAGACGGCTACCGGTCTAAAAGGAAGCTTTGTATCTGCGTTGCGCGGCATAGGAGCTATTGGTTCTGTAGCTATCCTTATTGCCGGTATTGGTGTTGCCATCATCGCAATAACTTCGGCGTTGGACGTCTTGAACACACAGCTTGCGAAGCTCGACAAAGATGGTGATGCGGCAAAAACGTCTACAATGTTCTATTCGATGGTGATTATTCTGGTCTCCATCGGATCCATTCTAATTCTATGTTTCGCATTGGCAAAGAAGTCCATGAACGTCGGAATATCGTTGACACCAGCTCTGCTTAGTCTGGCTGTAGTGATGATCAACATCGGTTTTGCATTTATCGAAATGGCAGCCGCAATGACGATCCTTACACTCATACCGCCCGGACGAATGGGTGATATCCAAGCGATGTTTGGTCTGCTAGCCGGAGTATTTGTAATATTACTCTATGTCGTCTCGGTTGCTCCTGCTCGTACTATGTTTGGTGCAGCAGCCACCATTTTGGCGTTCGGTTTCGTCCTTCTCGAACTTGCCGTTGTAGCCTCAATAATGAGCTCCATTTCAGATAAGCGATTCGTCGAAATGATTGATGGCATGGCAGCCGTCATAATAACGATGATTGGCTTAGCCATAGCCGTCATGATTGCCGGTACATCCTTTACAAAGACCAGAAGCTCCATGGCGTCTATCTTGGCAGCATTTATAGGTCTTTCGGTCTTAATGCTTGTTGTTGCGAATGTGCTTGAGCGATTGAGCAATATCGACAATCTCACCGATTCGGTAAACGCCATGGTTGGAATGATGGGTGCAATAAGCAAGATCATCGTAACGCTCGGTGCTGTGACAGCAGTCCTTGCTATCATTTCTACATTCCTTAACGGTGGACAAATCGGTGCAAAAGCATCTATAAGCAACCTATTGATGACCGTTGTCGTAGCGTTCGTTGCAGTAGCAGCAGCAATGCTCATCTTTGCAGCCGCCATGGAGAAAATCATCGCTCTAGGTGACGGCTTGACAACTGCGGCTATCGCATTCGGAATCTTCATGGGTGCAATCGTCGTTCTCGCGGCTCTTGCTGCATTCTTCCCGAAGTTTGGCGATGCGATGAAGAAGATCGGCGACACGTTCTTGGCGGCAGGTCTCGGAGCGGCGCTATTCGGTGCTGGTATATATTTGGTTTGTGCTGGAGTCAAGATTCTTGGACCGGCGTTACCAATACTTGCCATCGGACTCGAACGAGTGTTTAAGGTCCTCGAAGAGCACTGGCTTACAGCCATTATTGTCACCGCTGCGGTAGTTGCATTAACTCTTGCAATCGTTAAATTCTCGACGACTTTGGCTCCTATAGCAACTGCTATCGTCACCGGAATTACAAAATTCTTAGGTGGTATAGGCGATCTATTGGCAAAGGGCACGACCGGTTTCGCGAAATGGATGTCCAACTTGACCACGAGCGGCAAGGCGATGGTCGTTGCGCTTATCGTGACACTTTGCGCTGCGTTGTTGAAGGCGTCTCCTGCAATGCTAGAGACAATAGGCAAGCTGATTATCAAGTTCTTCGCGTATCTCGGCAGCATCATGGGCGACATCACAATGGGTCTTGTCGAGATGCTGATTCGATTGATAAACGGCTTAACCGACGCAATCTTTGCAAATTCAGACCGAATTATAGCCGCTTTGAACGGCGTTCTTCTGGCGATTGTTAGTCTTGTTCTCCAATTATTTGGAACCATAGCTGCCGATTTGGTCACATTCTTCGGAGGAGACAAATACGCCCAAAAGATAAAAGAGACTTTTTCAGACGCTTCCAATTACTTGTATAAATACGCCGCATCTGAAAGAAAGATTGCGGAAGAGGCTTCTTCAGCTAAGAAAGAAGTTATGGATAGTTTGAAAGACGTTTCTGATGCGACTGAAGAAGCTAGTGATAAATCCCTTTTATCGTTCTCCAATATGGGCTCTGGAATGGGAGGCGTCACAGACCTTATTAGTCAATTCGCCGGTTCTCAGAAGAATGATTTGGCGTCTCTCAAAGAAGAGTATAACGATCTTCCGGGTTACGCTTACGATGCAATTCTTCGTTCTAAGCAGAGTCAAGCGGCGGCATCTTCCGGCTTGGGAGGCACTTCTTCTGATGCTTTCCTGTCAGAGTTTACTAGCGGATTTCAAAATACGGATTCTGGCATGCCTGATATGGAGTCGTTCATGTCCGGCAACGGCTGGAGCACTGACGATGCGTCTGCTCTCGGCATAGACCTAGGTTCGGCTGAGACCGATGCCATGCAGAACGAGATGCTCGACACTGATGGTTATTACGCTGCGATGTCTGAGAATCAGGATGACGGCACCATCAAAGCTATTGAGGACAAGAAAGACGACGTTACAGAAGCTGTCCGAACCAATATTAACGAACCGGCTCAGGAAGAGCTCCGTAAAGGTCGTTCCGGATTCTATTCTTCTGGTGAATACTGTGTTGCCGGTTTCGTTGAGGCGATTGACAAAGACAAATCAGTTGAGCTGGCAGTTGCAAGTCTCGGCGACAGGCTGAATTCTTCTTTCAAGAACTCGTTGAGAATCGATTCACCGTCTAAAGAGTTCTACGAGAATGCCGAATACGTAATCCTCGGATTCGTAAACGGTATTAACCAGAATACCGAGAACGCTGCCGGTGCTATGTCGTCTCTTGGTGACGCTGTTATCGGAGCATTCGGCAATCCCATCGAATACTGTGCTAAGATCGCATCCGGAGAACTCGCTTACAATCCGCGAATCAGACCAGTTGTCGATTCTTCGTCTCTGACTGGCTCTGCTCGGTCTATCGGCGCGATGTTCGACAACCAGACGATCTCTCTGAACGGCATGAGCGGTAGGCTTGCTGCTGATATCGGAACGATTGACAGGTCTAATCTCGCCGTTGTGGCTGAGCTTAGGGAACTTCGCTCTGACATGGCTGTCATGACTGACCAGATTGCGAATATGCAAATGGTTATGGACACTGGCGTACTTGTCGGACAGATCAGCGGTCCTATCGACAAGGAACTCGGAAGAAGAGCGATCTTCAAAGGAAGGGGGAACTAACCGTGCAAACGATCTACGAGGGTGCACATTCCATTATCTTTGGAACGAAGCACTCGTGGGAGGATTGGGGCTTAGTTCCCGCCTCCCTTCCCACTGTCGCACTTCCGGAAGTCAACACGAACGTGATCGAAATACCCGGAGCGAACGGTATCGTCGACCTGACTGAGTCTCTTCTCGGTTATCCGACATACAAGACAAGAAATGGGTCATGGTCATTCAAAATGGCTCATGATGTTACTGGTTTACCGTGGGCAGAGGCGTACTCGGCTATCGCAGCGTATCTCCATGGTAGGAAGATGAGCTGCACGCTTTTAGATGACCGTGCGTACTACTATATCGGTCGTTTCACCATTGACGAGTTGAAGACCGATAAGATGTGTAACAGTCTCACAATCCAGTATGAGCTTGACCCGTTCAAGAGACTGCTATGGACTACGACAGAACCGTGGCCGTGGGATCCATTCGACTTCATCTACGGCGTGATTAACCGCGACGAGTTTGTAGACCTTGCCGTTTCGACAGCGAATCCGTTACATCTCGTCTGGAGTCAGACCCAGCTCGGATGCACGCCTATCTATCCGAAAATCACGTGTACTCTGACATCTGGTGACAGCATGACACTGAAATACACCAATTCGGCAAACGGTCTCGGGGAGCAGACATTCACACTCACAGGCGGCGTCAATGAGAACCCGCAAATCGAGTTTGCTTGTCCGAATCCCGGTGACACGACGACTATTGATATAACAGGAAACGGAACCGTTTCTATAGATTTCAGACCCGGGGGGCTTTGATATGTATTCGATTTATGCCAAAGTCGGAAAGACAAAAGTCTGTCTGCACGACTCTACGGTATCGAATCCCAAGGTGAAAGTCGTTGAGCCGGTGCTGACTCTTGAGGATTCGGCTGCCGGTTCTTTGACATTCAAAATGGCTCCTAATAATCAAGCTTATGGGAGCATCACCGAATACGACGAGATGATGGCTGGTTTCGAAGAGGTCGCTGTCAACGAAATCGTCGACGATCAGGTAAACAACCTCAAGAACGGCACGATCAACGGTGACGGAACCGAGGTTGCTTCGACTACCAACCTCGTCAGCAAGACCGCGTACGCCATCAGCAGTAACGTAACCGCTATCAGCACCGACATCGTCATTCAGCCGGGTTATCACGATATCCTGTCAGACCTTGCGGCAGGTTCCGTGGATGACTCAACGGACACATCTATGCTTCATACAGATTCGTTCTTTGATGTTCTGAGCACACAGGGACGATATCGTGTGTATGCCACTATGGCGGCGTATCAGAAAGACCTGCTCGACTTGTTTACGGTTCAGGGTCTGCCGTTCGACAAAGATACGGCAACCATGAGTCGTAAATTCGTGTCGACAGAAGCTATTCCGTCATCTTGTGCTCTTTATACGAACGCAAAGGACTACATCAATCTTCTGGTAAATCCAGTAAATGATGGTGTTCAGTTCTATTGGCGATACTACGGTTATGATGCGGACGGAACTCTGACCGGCAGCATGACTGGTTACTATGCCAATGGCGAGACGACACAGGTTTTCGCGTTTGCAAGACCCGGCGAGGGTGTAGTTATCCCCACAAGCTGGTATCGCCTTGCTATTTCTCGTGTTGACTACTCTGACGTAATCTATCAGGGGACACGATCAATCAGTGGCGTTGCGAGCATCTATGACAAAGCGGCTCGTATGCTTCAGTGGCGACTTGTGTTCTTTGATGACAGTTTCGAGCGCATCGTCGACGGAGAGAGCGACTGGCAGACGATATCCAATGCTGAAGTCCAAATCACTACGACTGGTGTGTATTATAAAGTCGAATTCCGGTTCAACACGCTTGAAGATATCACCACTAGTGACATCACCGCTCTGTCCATCGAGAATATGCCGACGTCGAAATTCATGCTTGCGTGGTACAACTCGAGCGATTCGTTCCTTGGGCTGACTTCATGGCTGAATAACGGCGATTCGGCGAATGTCTCGGCTGTTCCGGGTGCTGCAAAATTCAAAATAGTAGTAGCGGCGAATGCGTATGGACCCTATGATTACGACATCACACCTGCCGATACGGCTCTTTGCACGACTCATCAGAACACGATCGTTACTGAGATGGTTCCGAGAGAGGTCGACATTGTTGCTCGTATGCAATCCACCATCACCGTTTATCGGAAAGAGTGGAATGCGAATACGCAGAAGTACGAGGAGAACGAAATCTGGGAAGGTCGTGTACTGATCGAAGACAAGGACTTCTATAACCTCCGTTATATCCAGTGTGAGGGTGAGTTAGCGTATCTTAACGATACATGCCAGCCCCAGAGGGAGTATAGTGGAGTCAGTCTGAGACAGTTCCTTGAAGCGGTATTGAACTACCATAACTCCAGAGTAGCTGATGAGAAGAAATTCTACGTCGGTCAAATCTGGGTGCAGGACGACGAATCTGATGGTTACAGATACACACAGTATCAGAAGACCATGGAGGTCGTCAACGATCTCGTCAGCAAGTATGGCGGGCATATAAAAATCCGTAAGACAGGTGGCAAGCGGTATATTGACTGGTTTGATGACTATGGCGAGGACAACAACCCGACCCAGACCATCAATTTCGGCAAAAACCTGCTTGATTACACTTGTAACTGGGACATGTCAGAACTTTGCACTGTTCTGTTACCGACGGGACACGTCGTACAAGAAGCCCAGAAATCCAGCGCTGGCGATCCTCTTCCGTTGAATGGTGGCGCAGGTCCGACTCCGTGTCAGCTTCTCACAAAGGGTAGTGATGGTAGAGTCTACGTCCAAGCGAATCCGAATCTCGGTGGGTATAAGACGGCTGTTGCTGTTGTCGAGCCGGAGAAGAATTACTATTTCTCGGGGCGACTTCATGGTGGACTGGTCGCTTATACGATCAAGAGCAACGCGGATGGCAGTGGTGATTATTACGATGGCGGGACGAAGACTGCCGGGTCTGAAGGACAAGTAGGATTCGTGGACTTTGTTGACCAGAAGATAACCATCCCCGCAGGAGCGCATTCCGTTGTTATGTGCAGCTTCGGCGACGACATACCACTCGCGCTAAAGGCTGAGATTCCTGCCACAGAAGGTCTTGACACCTATTTGACGGTAGAGGATTGCGCTGACGACGAAGGATGGCACCAGAAAGGCTCCCTTTATGTCGTCAATCAGGAAGCAGTAAACACCTATGGCTGGATCGAGAAACAAATGGCTCTTGAGGACATCGAGGATAAAGACCTGCTGTATAAGTCGGCTAAGCTGTACTTACAGGATGGTCAGTTCGATCAGATGACCCTCGAGATTACGGCTATTGACATGAATCTGCTCGGAGCCAAGACCGATTATATCAACCTGCTCGACTTGGTTCATGTGATATCCAGACCCCATGGTGTTGATAAGTACCTGCCGGTTACGAAGCTTGAAATCCCGCTTGATAACCCGGCAGACCAGAAGTTCACTCTCGGCACAAACACCGAGCAGTCTCTGACATCAGTCAACAACGACCTTAACGCCGATATGCTGAACCGCATCAACGGCTTACCGACCATGTCTGAAACGATCCGGTCAGCCAAGGCGAATTCTGCGGAACTCATCAATTCTGCTCTGACCGGATACGTGACTATCGTTCAGGACACCAACCCGGAAACAGGACAGCAGATGCCAAGAGAGCTCGTGATAAGCAATCAGCCGATCACTATGGTCGACGGAGTTCCCACAACAGGCGATAACGCTTATGTCTGGCGCTGGAATGTCAACGGTTTAGGCTTCTCTGACCATGGTTACCAGTTTACTGACGATAACCTGAGAGCCGCTATCACAGCAGATGGTAGAATCGTAGCTGATAGCATCCTTGCGGGGACACTAAAAGGTATTGAGATTCAGGGTTGTAAAATCATAGCCGGAAATGTTGATGGTAGAACCGGTAGGATTTATGTTTTATCTCCGGGAACAGATTATGCGGTGGAACTTGATAACGGTGCTATCAGTTTTGGGCACTACAATGCCAGTAATAACCCGCCGTTCACGGCATTTGCTGATATTCGTGGAGACATCGTATATGGAAGCGCACATCCAGACGGTTTAAGAATTAAAGCGCCTACTTTGGCGTTTGATACTGATGAGATATGGGTTAGCGGTTCGTCTTCTGGAGGAAATGCTGCTGCTGGCTACGATGGAAGATTCCAAGTGAAAGACAACAATGGTCGGAATGTCGAGTTGTTATTCACCAGAGGCATCCTACTCAGCAAGACCGATTTGTAACAGGAGGTGATCCACCATGGCAGATATCGACACACAGCTTGACCTTATCAGAAATGATATTTATGGTGAGGTCGTAAGGAATGCAATCGCCGATGCTGACTCCGCTATTTCAGAAGACAAAGGCGTCAACATCAGCAACGAAATACAGACCATCCGCGGCTCCCGTTACGGTTACGAGATCCGTGGTGCCATCATCGATGCCCTTGAGAAGCTTAACACCGGTGGCGGTGGTGGAGGTAGCTCGAAGTTTGTCGGTCCCGCGGTAATTGTCAGGGTGGGCGGTGTTGTAGGCGGAGTCGTCGGTGTACTACAAACAGTAGAGGAGGAATGAGGCATGGCGGTACAAATTTATTCAAATCCGGTCAATCCGGCTGCAAACATTACTATAGCGCAAACGTATGAGATTTTGAAGCCATTAGAGGGCACTTTCTTTGGGACCGTGACCCTCACAGAGCAAGACGGTAATGTCCCTGCACATGTCATGTGTACGCATAAAGATACTGGAATTGATCTTCTCGATTTGAGAGCGTACACCAGTGCCCCGTCATCATCTGGCGGGCTTATGCAGATGAACATAATCGGCCATTTTTATGACGGCGAAAACGCGACACAGGGGTCTATAGCGCCCGGTCAATCCGGTTGGGTTTATCGTATTGGCATTTGCAATAATGCGATAGCGTTCACGGAAAGCACAGGGACAAACCCTGTAATCATTGCGTTTGACAACTATGGTGATTACACGTTTTTGTATGGGAGAACAGGATCATCGTATACTATAAACAACCCGATATCATATTCATATGAAGCGTATACGTCCGCAATGCAATATGGCTACTCAATGACCGCTAATGATGGCCAAATCGCTCTAGCGCCAATACCTGTTCCAGTCATGGCTAGTGGCCATCCTTATAATTACATTAAAGACGTGTATGCGTGTATAGTTAGAGACCAGCCGCTTGGCGGTCTTAACCATGTTATGATCGGAGATGATCATTACATATCCGCCGCATCAGCGTATTTCCTGAAAGACTAATCCCGTTCCATAAGAGAGGTGAGTGATGTGAATGGATTCTATATAAACAGCGATGCGAATACTATTTCGATCGTTAAAGGGAATAGTGCCGGGATCGACATCACGCTTATCGACCCGGAAACAAGAGAACCGTACATCCTTCAAGAAGAAGATAAGGTTCTTTTTACCGTGAAAAATCAAAATGGAAAGACTGTCATCCAGAAAGTCCTTACCAATGCCGATTACTCCGATCCAGAAGATTCGAGTCTTGATCTTGAGATTAGCCCGGATGACACCATAAGCCTTCCTACTGGCGGTTATCGGTATGACTGTTTGCTACTCACCTCTGATGGTAAAGCCATAACTTTCATCTCGTCCTTTTTCCTTATTACAGAGGCTTTAGGACTCTACACCGACATTCAGGATGGTGATACCGGTGAATAACATCAACGACGTTTCTATACACGTGGAAGGCGAGACAGCACAGCGTAAACCAATAGAAGGCTCGTCTGCGATGAGAATCCCGCTTTATGGGTCGATAACCGTTGGACAGAAGCCGTATAAAGAACTACAGTTTCTGCCAAGAAGCGAGTTTCCAACTGTTGGACGAATCCACACTCTTTACATCGATACTGATGGAAACGTAATCTTTTACTGGAATGGGTCCCAATATGTACAAGTTGCGGGCTCTAGCGTAGATTCTCATATTAGATTCAACACGAGAGCGGCATGGGATAGTGCTCCTATGTTGATCTCTGAGCCAGACATCTTTTACGTTTACACCGATTATCGTAAGCAGAACGGCTATAACATTCCGGGTATAAAACTCGGTGATGGAAACGCTTACCTAATAGACATCCCGTTCTTCGACACTGGCGTTACAGAAGCAGACCGAGAGTTCTGGAACAACAAGGTGTCGGCCAAGATCGACCCGTACGATCTTGAGAAGCTCATCTTGCATACAGATTAAGGAGGAAATCAAAATGCCTGAAATCAGTAAAATTACATTGCCGTCTGGCACCACCTATGACATAAAAGACGCTACAGCTCGTGCGTCGATCGGCGGGACGATTAAGATCAAGGGCACGACAACCACTGCGCTTACAGACGAGGCAACCACAAACCCGATTACCATCGACGGTAACAGCTATACGGCCGTCGCCAATGACGCAGTGTTCTATCAGAAGAAGGAATTCGTGTTTGATGGAACGAAGTGGCATGAGTTCGGCGACATGACCGGTCTTGGAGCACTTGCGTATAAGAATAGTGCAACGGGGTCGTATACGCCTGCCGGCACTGTATCTAAACCGACGTTCACCGGCTCGTCTAGCACATTCACTGGCACTCACAAGCCGACCGGTAGTGTGTCTGTATCCACTGCAACCAACTCTACAGTAAATCCGACTGTGGCGCCGGCGGAGTCCGGAGAGGCGACGTATACTCCTGCCGGAAGTGTAACGGTAACCACTAAGAGTACGTCGAACAAGACCGCTACGGTTTCTAAAGCATCAAGCGGCACCGCCACCTATACTCCGGAAGGGTCTGTTGCCGCGCCTACGATCAGCGTTGACACCGCCGGTTCGACAGCGTCAATCTATTCCATAACGAATGTTGGTTCCCTGCCGTCTCTGTCCATGACCGTTGCTTCTGGGTCTGAAACGCTTGTCGTAAGCTGGGACGCCGGTTCAGTCCCGTCTAGAGAGTCAAAGACCGTTAAGACCGGCGATGCATCGTACACGGCATCCGCTCCGGCATTCACAGGCACTGGCGCACGGCTTGTAACTGGTAATATTGCTGTTCCGAGCGCATATGAGGCGTCATTCTCCGGCGAAGGCGTTCGTCTTACAACCGATGACATTGCGATTCCGGCAACGTATAGCGCTACATTTACAGGAAACAATGACTCTGTCTCTGTCAGCGGTACACCGAACGGTAGTGTCTCTCAGCCTACATTCACAGGTACGGCAGCCGATATCGAGGTGTCGTAATATGTCTACGTATGATATTTCGTCAATTAGCTTCGGAAGTAATACGTTTAATATAAAAGATTCCTCCGTTGAAAGCCGGATTTATGGGCTGGCGAGCACAAGCCTAGAACCAGCAACAAGTGGCGTAGAAGACCTTAATGATTACCGAACTCCGGGGATCATCCGCGCAATGAGCTCAACATATGCTGCAAGGATTGCCAATGCTCCAATAACGGATGCCGGTTTTGTGATCGTCATACGGTACCTGCAAAGATTCGAGGCGGCTGCGAATAACCAATACGTTCGTCAAGAGGCGTATAGTTCGAAATACCCTGAGAAGTTCTGGGTTAGACACTACAGAGGACAGGCGACTGGATGGTCTTCGTGGTATGTGTTTACTGGTGTCGCACAGAGCACAGGAACCCAGTCAATTCAGCAACCGGGGTCTTTGCTCTCTGTAGGGAATAGTGATGAATGAACGGTATAACAGAACGGAGGTGTAACCATGGACTGGACTGAAATCGTTGTGGCTATCGTAGCCGCAGCCGGTGGATGCTTGGGCGCCATCGTATCGAACAACAGGCATTTGGCGGTTCTGGAGACGAAACTCGACGCTCTCAAAGAGGAGCTTGTCAAGCAGGGAAACAGAATCGACCAACACAACCACCTCAACGAGCGGATAACGAAGCTCGAAGTCATGATGGAAGAGAGGAAATCACCATGAAGAAGGAGAAAGCTAGAGATATCGCCATCAGAGCAGCGAAGACGTTTCTTCAGGCATTCCTCGGCAGTATCTCCGTTGAGACTGTTCTCGCTACAACCGATCGCAGCATCTGGAGAAGCGTTCTGATTTCCGGTGTTGCGGCGGGCATCAGTGCTGTGATGAACCTCATTATAGCGTCTCTCGATAACGATACCATGGAGGTGTGATATGTTCGTCCCCAGACTTACTCGACCCGAAGCCGGAAACAAATTCTACATCAGAAAGGTATCTGGCGGATACAGCAACGCCATTCAGGGCAAACCAACAGACCCGCTGTGCGACGTGCTTAGCAACTGTGTGGGGTATGCTTACGGCAGATTCCACGAAATCGCTAACTGCACCGCCATGGATATGTTCGACCCTGTAAACGCCGAGAACATCTTCGCAAATGCACAGCAGCATGGTCTCAAGACTGGTAGCGAACCGAGGCTCGGAGCGCTTATCGTGTGGCAGAAAGGTGCCACACTCAAACCGGATGATGGTGCGGGTCACGTGGCTGTCGTTGAGCGAATCGACTCCGACGGCTCCATCCTCACCTCAGAGTCTGGCTATGGTGCCGGAACCGCTTTCTGGACGACTCTCCGCAAGCCTCCGTTCGCATACCGCAGCGAGTACAAGCTTCTCGGATTCGTGTACCAGCCTGAAGGACCTGTAAACCCGTTCCCGGAGCCTACCAGAGTCCTGAAGCGAGGCTGTGATGGTGATGACGTCAAGTGGCTCCAGTATGAGCTGCATGAGTCCGGATACCTGAGAGAATCCGAGATCGATGGTGATTTCGGTAATATCACGTTTGGTGGTCTGCTTGCATTCCAGTTCGACTGTAGTATCGCTGTCGATGGTGTCTGTGGTCCGCAAACTCGTGAGATGTTGAAACAGAGGTGATCGACTATGAAAATAATCAAGTGTCTTGTCATGATGATCGATGACGAACTCGAAGGCGCTGAGAACTATGTCAATGCTGCCAACGAGTACCGCATGGAGCACAAACGCACCGCAGACGAGTTCATCAAGCTCGCTGAGGTCGAGATGACACACGTCAAGGCTCTCCATGGTGAAGTGACTCGTCTTATCGAGGAAGTCAGGGCTCAGAAAGGCGAGCCTCCGAAAGAGATGATGGCTATCTACGAGTTCGAGCACTCCAAAGCCATCCGCAGAGCAGCCCATATCAAGGTGCTTATCGACGAGTATAAGCAGGGATAAGAAGCCGTTTACTCATAGCATACTCCTACATCCTTGCGCCAAAATGACGTAGATACGTGCGTATTTCTTTTAGTATGAGAAACATCACCATGGCTCTCATGCAGCTGAAACCGCGTATCTGCGTCATTGAAGGCGCTATAAGACCCGCTAAGAAGCCGTTATAAGCCGTACATTCCTACACTACTCCTACACCTCATTTTAATTTTTCTATCTCTGTAGCTAACCATGAATCAGGTCGTTTCGTGTAGACCTCCTCTGTCAGATCGTTTATCTTATGCCCAATTATCATCTTAATTGCGTATTCGTCCATGCCGCACGCCTTAGCTTCTGTCACGAAGAACACTCGACAGTCATGAGGCTTGTGTTTCGGATTCAGACCCAGCTCTTTCACCATGGTTTGGAAGAACTTGCGGTATCTAGGATATGAGTAATCGCCGAGTAGATATTCGCCATCAGCTTGCTCCAGTCGCTTCACTATTAGGTTACGTATCCGGCTATGGATGGGCACGAGTCGGTCTTTTCCAGCATCTGTCTTAGAGCCTCCTCGCATAGCCCAGTTAGCAATGTCTATCTGGTCTACTCGTAGCTTACAGACCTCGTTAGGACGCCATCCGGAGTAGCATTGGATTATTGCAGCATCGATAAACGGATAATCTGGATTATCGAGATTAGCCCACAGCACGTCAACCTCGTCTCGAGTGAAGGTGATATGCGGAGATGCAACCGTCGTAGAGCCTATAGCGACGTCTTTCGGGATGGAGAACTCCCTTGCGTAGTTGCGGTCGGTTATCTCGTACTCGAGAGCGTAGTCGAACATCTCATTGAATACCGTCTTCATGGATACTCTGATGTGTGCGGACGCTGTGCTGGCTTCGATACAGCCCTTGAGATGCCTGATTCGTACATCTCTCATCCGCATACCATGGATAGACATACATTCTTTCCACGCCGACAGTATCTTATACCGGCTACTTCGACCCTCATATTGTGCGAACTTCTCCTTAGACCACCGCTCGAAGACTTCCGCCATGGTGATATCGGCATCTACGTCGTATGGGTTTCTGTGATATTCTACTAAAGCCGCGTACGCATCGTTATAGGTCTCGAAATATGATTCGGGCTTGAGTAATTTACATATCGGTCTTCCTGTTTCCGTCTTACCGACAGTCACTATAGCTCTAAACGGTTTCCGCAGTCCCCTTCCCTTTATCTCGGATATCTGACCGAATCCGTTTGGTAGGCGCTTCTTCTTGCTTTGCCGATGGTATCTGCGTTTGACTTGCTCTGGCATCAACGGATATCCGCAATGAGGACACACCATGGCTTTATCGCTGACTTGTAGCATGCATTCTGGACATTGAGTAAGCATGTCATCGACCTCCTTTGTCGTCCATTATACCATCAAGTTGTAGGAATGTCAAGACTCCTACACCGAATTTTGCATCCGACGACCAAATCCGGCACGAAACAACCCGCTCTGTATGCTATAATGCCTCTCGAAAGGAGGTGTTTCACCATGAGCGAGTTTGCATTAGGATGCGTACCAGTCGCTATTGTGGCAAGAGTGTATGGTAAGGATGCGTCATGGGTTCGTGCTGGTATCATATCGGGATGGCTTCCGATCGGGTACGCTACGAGAGGAGGAAAGAGGGTCACTGACGTATCCGAGATGGACTCTAAGCTAGGTCGGATAAGCTATTACGTATCCCCGAAGCTATTGTATGAGCAGACCGGATACATGTGGGATGGTACGCGAGAATGACAAAGTATATAATGGAAAGTATATTTCATACCGCGAACGATGTAGGCTAATACGTTAGACCGATGCAGGTTGGAGTCCTGCATATACTTTCTTTTTTCTTCATTCGAAAGGAGTAGTCATGGGCAAAGTGACACAAACTGAGTTGTCTAAGAGGAGTAGATTCTGGATACCGAAGAACCGTTATTACGAGCTCAAGTATTTCTGTCTGCAATACTGGGATTGGCAGCGTAGACGAGCAGAATTGGACGGTATCGCGACAAGAGAACGCCGTGAACCAACCGAGTCCGAAGCTATTGAGAAAGCGGAACTCGATGCTAAGATTCGTGATGTCCTTACCACATGCGAGACTGCCGGAGGATTTGTCTCTCTTGAGCTGTTGACCGGTGTTACAAAGGGTCTTAGCTATGATGTGATGAACACGAGACATCTGGTTCCGGTCGGAAGAGAGGCGTATTACGTCATTTACCGTAAATTTTTCTGGATGCTTGACCATGCGCGAAAATAACAACCTCCTTAGTGGAAAGGAGGCCAGAATATGTGGCACAAGGCAATTCTGTGCATGGCTTTAATAATCTTTTTAGCCATGTGCAGGGGAGACCAGTAATCATTACTGGTCTTCTTTTTTTTCTGCCAAGTCGTCACGATGTTACTCGAAATCCATGGTATATTGATAAGGAGGTGAACAGACATGAGTTACGTTCTCATTTTCTTTTTTGGTATGGCTGTTGGCATCGTAGCACACGCGTTGGCTAGCGACAAGAAGCCGTCGGGGATTCTTAAGATGGATCATTCCACCGGAGACCCTTATCTTTTTCTCGAGTTGCACGACCCGATTGATACAGTTCTGAGCATGGATGATGTTGTGTTCAAGGTCGACCATTCACGCGACATTAACAACGGCTCTAATGGGTAATACACCCAGAATATTTTTTGAAAGGAGTTTTTAGCATGGGAATGTATGAAAACGGAAACGGAATCGATGAGGAGATCTTGCGTTTGCAAGAGACACTCGAGAATCTTGATCCAACAGAAGACGATTATGAAAAAGTTATCGAGTCGCTTCAGAAGCTGTATAAGCTTCGTAATGACCAGTTCAAAACAGAACTGGATAACGATGCAAGAGCGAATGATCGGGAAAGTGTGGACGAACGCCATGAAAAAGATCTTGCTATGAAACAACAGGAGGTCGATTTGGATGAGCGTCAGAGGGTCGATGCAGCGGAACGCGTTAGACTCGAATCTGAACAGAAAGCGGCAGAGCTTGAGGTAAAGCGCCTCGAACTTGAGCTTGAGGAACGGAAGCGAGTGGACGCGGCAGCTGCTAGAGCCGAAGAAGCTTTGCAGAAGACGGCAGAACTTGAAGTGAAGAAGCAAGAACTGGCACTGGCGGAAAAAACGCATGAAGATCAGATGGCTTCATGCAAGAAAGACCGGGTACAGAACGGGGTCATTACGGCAGTGAATATGGTAACAGGAATTCTGAAGCTTGGCGCGGCGATCGCATTTGGAATCGTCATGACGGATCAGGGATACAAATTCGAGAAGGACGGATGTCCTACATCGGTTACTTTCCGCGAAGGTCGAAAGACATTCACAGACCTTGTTAAGGAGACATTCAAGAAATGATTTGACTGTATTTATCAGTCGAAGGGCTCATGCACGAATTGTGCATGGGCTCTTTTTATTTTCCTTTTCACGCGAAATATGCACCGTGTATATTGAACCGAATCACGGTTTGAATCTTTATATTTCGAAAGGAGTAATTATTATGAGCAGAACGAAGAGAGTGGTTCTTGTTATCACGACTACTAAGTGGGGAACAACGCGTATCGAGGATTACACGTTTTTCCTCTCGGATGATCAGTGGAGCAACAGGAAGAATGACTGGAAACTGCGTGGATTAAGTTATCACTGGGTAAATGAGGACTTGATCGTGATTGAAAGAAAGGAGGGCGAGGGGTCCAAGTGACCCCTCTTACTTTTCCTTTTCGCATTTTTTGCACCGTATATAGCGAAAGGAGGTGATTGGTATGTTATCGAGTTTTAGAGAACAGATTGAGGCATTAACGAAGAAGAATACAGAGCTTATCGCTAGCGGGATATTCTCGTTTGGCGGAATGATAGCTATTACATTGTTTGCGCTTTTTCTGAACATTCTTGATAAGAAGAATCACCACGATACTGATAAGGAAGAGCTCGCATGAGCTTTTCCTTTTGCTTTTTTCGCGCTTTTTACACCGTATATGGTGGAAAGGGGGTGAACCGATATGAAGACACTTATGCTGTTTTTACAGAATACACTTCTGTCAACATTGATTGGAATGATTCTTGGAGTCTGTATCAAAGTAGCAGCGGACGAGAAAAGGGTATCCAAAACCGTTGAACAGAAGAAGGTTAAGAAAGAAAAAGAGCAACCGAAAGGCATCATCGGATTCGCTATCACGGAAGAGGTCACATGACCTTTTCCTTTTCGCCTTTGTAATGGCTACGCGAGAATAACATCCTCCTTAATGGATTGGAAAGGAGGTGATGTTATGCTTTCTATGATCACAATTATATTGATTGTGCTGGCGATCGTCAGCGTATGTAATGATGTGCGAAAGAACAAAGACAAATGATACTGTATCCGATCCGCTGGAAGAGGGGGCTTTAACTGGCTCTCTCTTTCTTTTGCTGTTACGCGATTTTTACAAGTTGTATAATGGAGAAACGAGTGGTTAGCTCAGCTGGTAGAGCGCTAGCAGCAATGCTAGAGGACACGGGTTCGAGTCCCGTACCGTTTCTCTTCCCATTTTATTTTTCGAAAGGAGAAAGGAACCATGGATGAAATGAAGCTTACGACAAAGTTGATGAGAGGATTGGTTGCAAAACTGATTCGTAAGACCGTCAGAAAGAAGTTTGGCTGCGACATCGAGCTTAGCCTTAACGACTTCTACGTCACCTACGACGAGTCAACAGCGATCTTCCATCTCGACCTCAACGGCAAGATGGATAAGGACAACCTCGAGAGTGTTCTGATCGACAACGACCTGCTGTGACGCGAAGATTACATGGTGTATAGTGAAAGGAGGTGGGACGTATGGAAAAGGCACTGAAAATATCTAGGCTTATTTACTACTGCACATGCGCGGTAGGTCTGAGTCTGGCGAGTGTGTTTTATCTGACGATTTTCGCCAACATTAAAAAGAAGGGGTCAACATGACCTCTTCATTTTCGTTTTTTATCCGAACTTAAATCAGAATTAGGAGGAAATTATTATGTCTACTAAAAACACAAGACACGAATGGCCGTTCAATCTGCTCGCCGATGTGAATGCTCTTTATCCATTGGATATGTGCGAGCTCCCTACATGTGAGAAAGATGCTCCGAAAGACTTAATGGCAAGCATCTCTTACATCTTCCGTCACTTCATCACGGAGTGTGGGACGAAGAAAACGACTCTCGGAGCAAACTTTATCCTTGCCATCTATCGGGATAACATGACAGTTCCGGATATTGCAGCGGCGTACTCGGTTTCACGACAGCTTGTGTACGCGTACAAGAACAATGTCCTAAGCGTCCTCGGTCGTTGTCCGCTTTATCGAAACATGCTTCACTATGGTTTACGAGAATATGTAGAGGAGTCATGGAAGGTAAGATGGAACGCCGGTTACGATAGAGGATATACCGATGGGTTGAGAGTAGGCCGAACTGAGCGTTATCACGAAGAGATGGTCATCAAGAAGATACGGGAAGATTCGACCATTGAGGATTGCGACTTCTCTATCCGTACATATAACTGTTTGAAACGGGCTGGATACGAGTATGTCAACCAGATTATCGATCTTGAGAAAACAGATCTTTTATCAATCCGTAACATGGGTAACAAGTCCGCGGATGAGGTCGTATGTCTGATGAATGCTATAAAGGAATCCAGACGTAACGCTATAATCGACGAAATTATGAAACGCGGTGCCACCAAGGACGAAATCGACACCGTTACCGCCATCATCAATAAGTATAAGGAGGTGTAACCATGAAGTACAAGCACGTATACGCGTCCCACGAAGCAAGAATGTGGGTAATGACCATCATTTCTGGTGTATCTGCCGTCGCGAGTCTGCTTGCGGCGCATCCGGAACTGACCCAGAAGATCAAGAATCTCCGTAAGCCGAAAATCAAGATTATTGTCGTTAAGGATGGTGAAGAATATGAAAGCAAGTAAGCTGTCGGGACTCTTGTCGTTTGCGGCTAGCGTCGGCGTAGTTGCGACTGCGGTTCTTACGGGCATAGCCACAGTCAAAGCCATGGATGAAATCGACGAGTGGATGGACGAGAAGCACGACGAACTCACCACTTTCGAGAAGATTCAGGCTGGAGCAAAGCACTATGTCGCAGCTGTTGGGGCGGGAATTGCGACCATCATATGCATCAACGAGTCGCACCGCATCAGCAAAGAAGAAATCGCGCTTGTTACAGGCGCTGCTGTGGCGGCTACGAAGCGCTATGACGAGTACCGTAAAGCCAATATCGAAACTAATGGACGGGAAGCACACGAGAAAGCCATGGCAAAGGTTGCGGCAGTGGATGCTAAAGATGCCAATATCGCGGCATCGTCCTTGCTGATGACATGCCAAACCGGAGAGAGCTGGGAGAATGGCAAAGAGCAGCTCTTTTACGACTCGATTACCAAACAATACTTCAAATCGACCCTCGCAAAGGTTATGGCTGCTGAATACCACATCAACCGCAACTTCACAAATGGTTATCCAGATGTGAACGTCCAGATGTGGTGCGATTTCCTCGGAATTCCTAACAAGAATAAGGACGAACGCGGCTGGACTTACAATGACGAATTTTCATGGCTCGACTTCAACAACAGCAAACCGAGAGATATCGGAGACGGTGTGAAGGCATCGATTATCGAGTGTGCATGGACTCCGATTGAAGGGTATCTCGAATATGACTGCCTGCATGACGAGTGGCCGTGTTACTGTCCACCGGATTATGACTGAATCCGCGAAAATGACAACTGCTATAATGGAAAGGAGGTTATCTAATGACTAACGCACGGGCAATTCTTAAGACCATTTCGATTGTCTGCACTGGGATTGGATTCGTCACAAATCTGATTTCAGGATGGGCTAACGACCGTCAGCAGACGTTGGAAATCCGAGAAGCTGTTACTAAGGAGGTTACGAGACAGCTTGCTATTCCAATGAAGAAAAGAGATTCTTAACGGAGTCTCTTTTCGTCTTTCGCGAAAGGAGGTGATACCATGTCCGAACGAACGCAGAAGGATGCTGCAAAAGCCAGAGCGTGTTATCTCATCCGAGAGTACATCAGGTTCTGTCCGACTGTGTATCCGGGAGATTTCGAGAAGCAATGTCACTACAAGTGGGCACTTAACGAGGCTCTCATCCAGATACGCTCGTCCAAGCAGACTACTCTCGATGTGTTGTATACCATGTTGTCAAAATATGACGTATGGGCGCATCTGGACACGCCAAACAAGTATATGTTCGCGGTCGCTTCTGCGGCTATCGAGGACATTATAGACATGTTGCTTCAAGAATAATGAAAGGAGTTTTGAATCATGGGCTTTAAGATGCCAAAATTTGCAAAAGGCGTATACGATCGTATTAGCCGGGTACGAATCAACCCGAATCTCATGGCTGGAATCGGGGTTTTCGGCTTCTTCACGGCTATCGGTATGGCTATTGCGGCTACTCCGAAAGCAGAAGACATGATTGTAGATGCGGAGGACGAGAAAGGCGATGAGTTGACCACTGTTGAGAAGATCAAAGCCGGATGGAAACCGTTTATCCCGACAATCATAACCGCGACCGCGTCAGGAGCTCTCATCTACGGGTCATGCAAGGCTAACACGGCAAGACAAGCCGAACTTGCGACCATGTGCGCCGTATCTCAGGCGATTGCGAAGAAGTATGAGGAGAAGACGGAGGAAATTGTCGGAGAGGACAAGGCTAAGGAGATCAAAGCCGAAGTTCTCAAGGAAACGGCTAAGGAACAGTCGGCTCAGGAGGCTATTAAGGCGCTTCCTGCGACTCAGAAACTCAGCGGGTCGACGGGTCTGGTGCCTTGGTGGGACTCTCTAACCAACACGCCGTTCTACGCTAATGATAACATCATGGAGCAGGCGCAGGCGAGACTTCATAAGCGGCTGTATTCGCTTGAACCGTATGTTACAGCAGACGACTTGTATGATGAACTCAACGATTTGGGTGTGTATCCGGAACTGAAACCGACTGCGATAACCAATAAGCTCGCTTGGACTATCAAAGACGGTATGCCCGAGTTCGAGAAATTGGAGTATGGCGAGTGGGATGATGGTACCCCGTGTAAAATAATGTCGTTTGCGCGGGGTCACGCTCCGACACTCATCAAGTGATGCGCGAAAATTGCAAAGCGTATTATGGGAATGACATCCCGAAAAATTATTTTATGAAAGGATGGTTTTTATGTACGAAGACGAAAAGACAACAATGGAAGAGGTTTACGAAGAACCGATTCAGGAGGCTACTGAAGCTAAAGCTGAGGTGACACCGGACGTCATTTATGTGCCGGCGCCGACAGAGAGCTCGGAAAGCGGTCCTAACAAGGCGCTGATTGCGCTTGGAATAGGTGCTGGTCTTTTGGTCGCCAAACCGGCGATCAGAAAGATCCGCAGCGCCATTGACAAGCGGAAAGAAGCGAAAGAGAAGGCCGAAAACGAGCGCATCATGAAGGTGCTTGTCGCGAATGGACTGGTTGCTGCACCGCAGACGCAGCCTGAGGCAACTGCTGAGCCGGCAAAGGAAACTGCTGAAACCAAGGTTGAAACGGCTGACGACAAGAAGACTGACACAAAGTAATGTGATGTCAAACTGAGCGGAGAGCTCATGCACGAAATGTGCGTGGGCTCTCTCGCTTTTCGTTTTGACATATTATCGAGAAAGGAGGGTTGTGTGATGGACGATTTCAAGTCCAATTCACATAAAACCAAAGAGAAAGCAGAGCGACCGGAGCGTAAGATGGCTCCTGTTGCTGATGGGACTATCGAAAAGAAGAAAAAAGGCTTCTTGTCGGAATTCCTTGACCGAGACGGCAAGACCATCAGAGACTTCCTCATCGAGACAATCCTGATTCCGTCGCTGTTATCTAGCATCTCGGGTATCGGCGACATTGTCATCGACAGCTTCATGGAGGGTGTCAGCACCGCATTTGACAAAATAGGATTCACATCCGATGACAAGCGCAAAAGCGGTCACACGTCGTACAACTCAATCTACGATGAGCGGAAACGTCGTGCAAGAGATGTCGAATACGAGGAAATTCCGGATACTCGATCCTATGACAACGTCCGGGTCAAGACCGAGCGTGAGGCTAAGCAGGTCATCAAGGAGCTTAGAGCGCTGATTGCGGATCCGGAATACGGTTACGCAACCGTTGCTAACCTCTATGAGTTGACCGATAACATCGCGACATATGCTGACCATGGATACGGCTGGACGAGTCTCAATAGCGCGGACTACATCCGTACACGGCACCGTGACAAGCCGTATCTTCTCAGGTTGCCTAGACCGAGAGACCTGAGAGACATCAAATGAAAGGGGTATCATCCATGAAATTCAATCTTAGCACCATTGTCGATTCGGCAAAGGGATTCTATCACAAATCCGTGTGGACCATGCAGAAGAATAGTCCGCAGATTTGTCTGTTCTTCGGCATCGCAACAGCCGTTGGTGCAGTTATTGCATCAAGTGCGGCTACAATCAAAGCGACACCCATCATCGAGGAGCACAATGCTCAGATGGCTGTCATCCACCAGAATGCAGAAGCAGGCAAGACTGGTGACGGTAAGCCGTACACTTATGCTGACCAGAAGCACGACACCATGGTTGTGTTCACCAAGACAGGAATCAAGCTTATTCCTGTGTTCGGTCTGACTTTAGGATTACTCGGTGGCAGCATCATCAGTCAGATTTGCGGGTATAAGATCATGGCGGAGCGTTTGGCTCTGGCAGCAGCCGCGTACGCATCACTCAAGAACAAGTACGACCGTGTATGTCGTGCTCTCAAGGATGAAAAGGGTGCAGAAGCGGAGAGAGCCATCACTACCGGTGTGAAAGCAGCCGAGGTCGTCGACGAGAATGGTGAGACGAAGAACGTCAAAACAATCGAAGTGGCTGATGACGACGCGTACACGCTCGTATTCGGCAAGTACAACCGTGATGGCAGCAGGAATACGGCTTGGGTCGATGATATGGATGCCAATTTGACGTTCTTGAAGATGGAACAGTCGTATTGGAACAACATCCTGAAAGCACGAAACGGCAGACCGGTCACGACCAACGAAATCCGTGCTAGATTGTGCGGTCAGAGCGAGTGTGTCGAGTCCGGGCAGGTCGTCGGATGGACATACGAGCCGTCATCTCCGACTCATAAGGGTGACAACTACATTGACTTCGGTTTAGAGCCGCTGTTCACCGCATATCGCAACGGCGAAGAGATTCCGGGTGATATGTGTATCGTTCTTGAGTTCAATGCGGACGGTAACATCATCAGTGCATTCGGCAGGAGGAACAGACTGCTGGCTGCGTAAACGAACTTATTCAGAAAGGAGACAACTAAAATGTTAAAAACGATCTTTGACCTTATTACAAACGTGGGCGTCATCACAGCGGCAATCGCGTGTATCGTGTTAATGCTTGCTGTCAACTACAAGATGCTGGCGGAGGAGTGCATCAAGGAGGAGCGGAGAAAGGCGCGCATCCGCTCCAAACACGAGGCTCGGATGTTGTATCATCAATTTCTCAGAAAGACAGAATATCGAGTAATCCGAAACCCCATCGTAATCAAGAACGAAACCGATATCGACTGGGGAACCGAACAGGAGGTACGATTCTAATGACTAACAGGTCAATTTTTGCGTTTATCGCAGGAGCGATGCTTGGAGCAGCTGGTATGTGGTTCTATGCGAAACGCTACTACGAGTATAACGCAGTAGACGACGGTGTCGAAGAGGATGAAGAGTCCTCTGAGGTGCCTGAGCAAGCTGTGCCGCACGAGTTGAAGAAAGCCGACGACACCATGACGGTTGCTTATCACAAAGCGGCGGAACAGTACACAGCAAAAGAGGAGGAGCCGAAACCGGGGCCGTATCAAATCACTCCGGACGAATTCGGCGAAAGCAAGTTCAACGTGACATTCCTCTACTATGACGACGGGGTTGTTACGGATGAAATGGGTGACATCGTTGAAGATGTCGAGGAGGCTATCGGAACCGAGTTTGTTAACTGGTTCGGCGAATATGAAGAAGACACGGCGTTTGTCAGAAACGATAAGCGTCATTGCGACTATGAGATTCTCAGAGAGGGTCGCAACTACAACAAGGATTCCGAGCCTCCCACGGAGGGATAATGGATAGACACGATATGCAAGAGCAGTATTTCGATTGGTTGTGCGGTTATGTCGGTTGTCACAACCATCGGAAACTTCTTCGCTACCTCTATTCTGTTCCGTTCACTTACAACTTATCCATGGACGCAAACAGATATGAGGATGGCGTCAATCTGCGCTATCGATTCGCAGACGAGAAGCACCATCATTACCGGTTTGTAACAGCGTGGTTAGATGATCACGACTGTTCTGTACTGGAGATGATGGTAGCTCTCAGTTTGCGGATTGAGGAACATCTCACCGGCGACCCGGAAGTCGGTGACAGGACTCATAAGTGGTTCACTGACATGCTCAAATCCATGGGCGTGTACAGTATCACTGACCAGATATTCACAAACAGCGAGATATACGTCAGGTCGTGTGTCGAGAAGATGCTTAACCGGTCGTATTCCCGTAACGGCAATGGTGGACTTTTCACTCTACGCCATAGTCGTAAAGACTTAAGGAAAGTGGAGATCTGGTATCAAGCCATGTGGTACCTCGATGAGATACTACGAATCAAACTTTATTGAAAACAGGAGGAAATCATTATGAGTAAAGTAGAAAAGACTTGTCAAATCATGGTCAGAGATAACTTTCGGGATTTATTGGATGCAATTGAGGTAATTGACAGTAACAGCAACGTCCTTGCTTCTTGCATCAACGATAACCACGAGACGATCGAGAAGCTGCTGAAGACTACCACAAAGCTCGGTAAGAAGATCAGACGTACACGGTTCGGCATGTTTGTCATGATGGTCGGTGGCATCGTCTATATCATTCGTAACGAGAAAGCAAAAGACGAACTCAAGAAGGAAATCATCAATATCGACCGGTGTCGGAGAAGTATTACACCTCTTGAAACCGAGGGAGAAGCGCTCGAACCAACAGATTGAGACGCACGATACTATAATGAAAGGAGGGCGTATAATGAATGCTTGACTTTCTTTCAATCGCGACAAAAAGCGTGAAGAGAGACAAACAGACCGTGATAGAAGTCTATCCGAAATTCCGTATCATGAAGTCTAGAGATTTAATGATACGTGGTGGAGACTTCTATGCCGTATTCAACGAGGATACGGGGTTATGGTCAACGGAAGAAGACGTCCTCAATGCACTGATTGACAGAGAAGTGAGTCGGGTTCTTCGTGATGTAAAGGCTGAGCATCCGGATGAGACGGTCATTCCCGCATTTATGTGGGACAGTGACTCAGGAAGCATTGACCGATGGCATAAGTATGTCCAGAAGCAATGCCGTGATAACTTCCATCCGCTCGATGACAATCTCTGTTTTGCCAATACGGAGCTCAAGCGGGAGTGTTACGTATCCAAGACACTCCCGTATCCGCTCGAAGCAGGCAGTTACGAGTCATGGGATAAGATAGTAACGACCCTGTACGCACCGGAAGAGCAACACAAGATAGAATGGGCTATCGGGGCTATTGTCAATGGCGATAGCAAGCGAATCCAGAAGTTTCTTGTCTTCTATGGTGCTCCGGGAACAGGCAAGTCGACTATTCTCAACATCATCGACTGGCTTTTCGAGGGATACACGGCTTCGTTCGATGCGAAAGCACTTGGTTCTGCGAATGCTCAATTCGCTCTGGAACCATTCAAGGAGAATCCCCTCGTAGCAATACAGCACGATGGCGATTTGAGTCGTATCGAGGACAATACTCGTCTCAATTCACTTGTGGCACACGAGAAGATGACCATGAACGCTAAGTATACTAAGATGTATGCTACGGCTTTTAGGTCTTTCTTGCTTATGGCTACTAACAAGCCGGTCAAGATAACGGATTCGCGGTCAGGCATTCTCCGACGACTCATTGACGTGTCCCCTTCCGGCAAGAAGTTGTCTACCAAAGAGTACAACCATCTCATGCGTAAGATTCCATTCGAGCTCGGAGCCATCGCGTGGCATTGCAAGGAAGTCTATGAGGCGGAACCGGACGCATACGACCGTTACACGCCAATTCGTATGATGGGTGCGTCAAATGACTTCTACAATTTCATGCTTGACAGCTATCCGGTGTTCAAAGACCATGACGGAACAACTCTAAAAGCAGCTTGGGACATGTACAAAGCATGGGTCGATGAGGCTAAGGTCAGTTATCCGTATTCTCTCAGAGTGTTTAAGGAGGAGATGCGTGACTACTTCTGGTCTTTCGAGGAACGGGCTAATCTCCATGGCGACCGTGTACGGAACTACTACAAAGGGTTTCGTACTGAGAAGTTCGAGGAACCGGAGATTGACAAGGACAAGTTCGAGCTGGTTGCGAAGACATGGATAGACCTCAAGGAACAGCACTCGATACTAGACGACGCGTGTTCGAATTGTCTGGCACAGTACGCTAACGACAAGGAGACACCATCAGTTAAGTGGGAACGGGTTAAGACTCGTCTTAAGGACCTCGATACGAGCCGATTACACTATGTCAAAGTGCCTGAGAACCATATTGTCATTGACTTCGACATTCCAGACGATTCTGGAAACAAGTGTTTCGAGAAGAATCTGGAAGCCGCATCCAAGTGGCCGAAGACGTATGCGGAATTGAGCAAGAGTGGTGCTGGTATTCACTTGCACTACATCTACACGGGCGATGTTAGTAAACTGAGTCGAGTATATGCAGACCATGTCGAGATCAAGGTATTTACCGGATTGAGCAGTCTCAGACGGAAACTGACCAAGTGCAACGACATCCTCATATCATCTCTCAGCTCAGGACTACCACTAAAGAAAGGAGGAGAAAGCGTGATAGACCACGACATTGTCCAAAGCGAGAAAGGGCTTCGGACAATCATTCAACGGTGCTTGAATAAGGAAATACATGCGGATACAACGTCAAATGTCAACTTCATTCAAAAGAAGTTAGACGATGCGTACGCGACCGAAGGATTCCACTACGACGTTTCGGACATGTATGGTGCCGTATTGGCGTTTGCTGCCCGAGCAACGAACCAATCCGATGGCTGCATCAAGAAAGTCGCTAAGATGCATTTCAAATCGAAAGACTCAAGTCAAGGTGTTGTGTCGGGTGAGCGGAAGCGTGTATTCTTCGATTGCGAAAGCTTCCCTAATCTCTTCTTGGTGAACTGGAAGTTTGCAGAGGATGATATACAGTCGTTCGACGAATATAAAGAGCGGTTGCTGTCGGGTAAGATAAAGCCATGTAACCGACTCATCAATCCGTCTCCGACACAGCTTGAGGAGTTGCTTCAGTACAATCTGGTAGGCTTCAACAATCTGTCATATGATAATCTGATGGTATATGCCTCGTATCTGGGCTACACACCGGAGCAGAGCCAACAGCTATCCGATTTGATTATCCAGAAGAATGTACGAAACCTGTTCAGAGAAGCTAAGAACATCTCCGAGACCGACGTGTACGATTTCGCATCGGCAAGTAACAAAAAGAGTCTCAAAAAGCTCGAAGTCGACATGGGTATTCCGCATAAAGAACTCGGAATGCGATGGGATCGACCGGTTCCTGAGGAAAAGTGGGAGGAAGTAGCCGAGTATTGTGACTGGGACGTCTATTCTACAGAAGCGGCGTTCTGGTATCTCGAAGCGGACTGGATTGCTCGTCAGATTCTGGCGGACATTGCAGAGCTTACAACCAATGACTCGACCAACACTCTCACAACCAAGATGATCTTCGGAAACAATAAGCATCCTCAGAATCAATTCTGTTACCGAGATCTGTCGAAGCCTGTCACAGAGTTACATCCTGACGTCAAGGATTTCTTACAGACTGCGTGCCCTGATATGATGGACTGGTGGTATGTGCATACCGGTTCTTATCTTCCATTCTTCGAGGGATACAAGTTCGAGATTGGTAAGAGTACGTATCTCGGAGAAGAAGTCGGTGAAGGCGGTCGAGTATACGCTGAACCCGGTATGCATTGGTGGGATGCGTTGCTAGATGTCAGTTCTATGCATCCGCATTCAACCATCGCAGAGTGTCTCTTTGGTCCTGTGTTCACGGCACGGTTCAAGGAAATCGTGGATGGTAGAGTCTCTATCAAACACGAAGCTTGGGACATCGTCGATACCATCCTCGGCGGTAAGTTGAGGAAGTATATCCAGTGGGTCGAAGCTGGTAAAATTACAAGCAAACAGCTCGCTAACGCGCTGAAGACGGCAATTAACTCAGTATATGGGTTGACTGCGGCAAAGTTCGACAACCCGTTCAAAGACCCGCGTAATATCGATAACATCGTCGCCAAGCGTGGGGCACTGTTCATGATGAATCTCGAGCAGGAAGTCAAGAAGCTCGGGTTCACTGTCGCACATATCAAGACGGATTCTATTAAGATTCCGAACGCAACCAAGAAGATTATTGACTTCGTCATGGAGTACGGTAAGCGATATGGTTACTCGTTCGAGCATGAGGCGACATATGAGCGTATGTGTCTCGTGAATGACGCCGTGTATATCGCAAGGTACGCTAAACCGGAAGACTGTGAAAAACTCTATGGTTACGTACCCGGCGATAACAAGAAGCATGGCGGAGAGTGGACTGCTACGGGCAAGCAGTTTGCGGTTCCATACGTGTTCAAGACGCTGTTTACCCATGAGGACATCACATTTGAAGACATGTGCGAGGTGCTGTCAGTCAAGACGGCTCTGTATCTCAAAGACGGTGATAACGAGCCTGAATTCATCGGAAGAGTCAGTCAGTTCTGTCCGATAAAGCCCGGATGCGGAGGTAAGGAGCTTCTTCGTGAGGGAACCGATAAGGACGGTAACGTCAAGTACGGAGCAGCTACCGGTACTAAGGGATATCTGTGGCTCGAGTCCGCGACTGTGAAAGAGTTTCACAAAGAGGATGATATCGACCGCCGTTACTATGACGATATGGTGACAAAAGCAGTAGAGACCATCAGTCAGTTCGGCGACTTTGAACAGTTCGTTGACTTGGAGACTGTCAGACCGTTCCATGAACCTGAAGGCTGTTACAAGTCCTTCGAGGAATGCCCGAGATACAAGAATGCGGTTAGCGAAAACCCGTACTCGCTGATTTGCTTCCAATGTCCATATCATCACGTAATGGAGGTCGAGCCGGACATCTGTGAAAACGGATACGACCTCCATGACCTACTTCCATTCTAAAATCTATTGAGTTCGAAAGGAGTTCTAACCATGAACAACAACGAAAAGATGATCGCAATCGATGATACTCGATTCATTTACGACACAAACTTCGCCGGAGACCCTGCTAAGGACCACTTTGGCGACACGAGAAGAAAGGCAAACATCGTCATTCCCGATCCGCGTCAGGCTGAGGAGATGCTGGCTAAGGGCTTCAGAGTCCGTCAGACAAAGCCGGGTCCTGATGTTGACCCCAACGACTTCATTCCGACATACTTCGTGCAGGCGGTTCTCAAGTACAGAGACCGCTACGGCAAGCCGATGAAGTACCCGCCGAAGGTCTATCTGGTGAACATGGATGGCGACCCGAAGCCGCTCGATGAGGAAACCGTCAGCGTGCTCGACTCTATCAGTGTCGCAAACGTCAATGTTATCCTAAACGCATGGAAGACCGATGACGGCTCTTACAGCTTGTACATCCGCACGATGTACATTGAGCAGGATTACGATGACGATCCGTACGCGGCTCGTTATGCTCGGAGGAGGGATGAGTGATGGGATCTGCGATGGTGTATAAATGCGGCAAATGTGGGACGCTGTTTCCCGATGGTGGAGTATGTCCCCATTGCTTTTCAAACGTAAACAATCCCGATACGAAGAACTTCTTTGATTACTGCAAGGAGCCTCCGGACGCGATCGAGAGTCACGAAAACATGGTCGTTGCGAAATACAATCTCCGTTACATCGGAGAGACGATAACCAATGTTAAGGACCGACCGAAAGATCGAAACGTATATCTGCGACATGTCGATGTTTGGACAAAGCAGCATGTTGCCCAGATCGGTCATGTCGTCACTTACGATGGTGTAAAATACGTCTACGGTGGAGAAGAGCGGGGCTGGATTCAGTTAGACACCACAAACGAAAGGAGTGCTTTGCCCATGTCAATGTGTTACGATAAGATCAAGCCGAATTGGCTCGTCATCAAAAAGGTTATCTTCAATGCCCCCGCAACAATCGTGTTGTGGGGTGATGGTACGAAGACGGTTGTGCAGTGCGGAGAGAACGACGCTTATGACCCGGAAAAGGGTTTAGCCATGGCGGTTGCTAAGAAAGCGTTCGGCAATTCCGGCAGATACTACAACACGTTCAAGAAGTACCTCCCTAAGACAGAAGAGGCTTCTGATACAAACTCCGATATTATTGATATCGGAAAATCAGCAAAGGCGATCAGTGACGGCGTCAAAAACATCAAGGATGAGCTGAATTCCGTGTTCGGAATGCCTAAAGATGACAAAACCTAAATAAGCCATTCCCTAAGTCAGCCATGGTCGTCAGGTGCCGAACGGTTAAATGGACTCAGCGCGCATACAGCTGTGAGCAGCAGCCTGACCTCCAAAGTAATCTAACTTAAACGAAAAGGAGAATTGTTATGTCTACTAACGAAGAGTTCTTCAAGGAAGAACTTAAGAAGATGCTTAACGAATTGCCCGACGATTTCCGTGAGGGCTTGATGAAGATCATGTTGGCTAAAGCTGACATGGAAGTCGGAGATCCTGTAAAAAGAGAGTCAATTCGGAGGGATCTCATTAAATCCGGAAATACTGAATCACTCGAGGGTTTCATGACGGCTTGTCATATGTACGATACAAACAAGTGCGCCGTCCAGACCCTCGGGAATATCAAACAGATGCTTAGCCGATTCGACGAACACAACACGTCAACCGCAAACTTGATCGAGAATCTCAAGCTCATCAGGCACATCTCGATGGTTATCGGGTTGGCTACTAACAGTATCGGTAACAGCATAAAAGAATTCACGGGTGACATGAATGATCTTGCTGGGAAAACACCAAGTTGACGCTCTCGATAAAATACGAACCGGATGCATTATCCATGGCGGAACCGGTTCAGGCAAGTCGAGAACGGCACTTGTATACTATTACACGCAGCACGGAGGAAAATTCCGTGTTATAGACGATGACCATGTGGAACTCACGGATAAGATGAAGAATCCCCGTGACCTCTATATTATTACAACGGCTAAGAAGCGGGACACATACGAGTGGGAAGGTGAGATGACTCCCTTCCTGCTCACTCCCAATGATGAGGACAAGGTATACAACCACAAAGTCGTAATAGACTCATGGAACAATATCAAGAAGTACAAGGATGTCCGCGGAGCATTCTTTATCTTTGACGAGCAGAGAGTAGTTGGTAGTGGGGCATGGGTTAAAGCCTTCCTAAGAATAACGAGGTTCAACCCATGGATTCTGCTATCAGCAACTCCCGGCGATACATGGAGTGATTACATTCCGGTCTTTATAGCTAACGGGTTCTATAGGAATCGTACAGACTTTAAAGATCAACACATCGTCATGAAACCGTTTACAAAGTTCCCTCAGATTGACAGATACCTCAACACGGGTCGATTGATTCGGTTACGTAACCGGATACTTGTCGACATGGACTTCCTGAGGGAAACGGAACAACACCATGAGTTTATCTTCACCGACTTCGACCGCATGGCTTATAAAAATGTGGCAAGAAGTCGATGGAATCCATATCAGAACAAGCCGATAGAGACTCCGGGCGAATTCTGTCAATGCCTCAGGCGGATGGTAAGCGATACAGACTCTCGACAACTCGCCATGCTGGAACTATTCGAGAAGCACCCGAAGCTGATAGTCTTCTATAACTTCGACTACGAGAGGGAGATATTGCTTAATCTGGGATACGGTGATGGTGTCGAGATCGCGGAATGGTCTGGTCACAAGCATCAGCCGGTTCCTGATGGTAATAAGTGGGTGTACCTCGTCCAGTACAACGCTGGTGCGGAAGGCTGGAATTGCATAACGACTGACACCATCATCTTCTACTCGGAGAACTACTCTTACAAGATGATGGAACAAGCAGCGGGAAGGATTGACAGGATGAATACGAAGTTTACGGATCTTTGGTATTACCATCTGACATCGAAGTCAAGTATTGAGTTGGCTATAAGACGGGCACTGGTCGAGAAGAAGCGATTCAACGAGACGAAGTTTGCATGCCAATGGAAAGGGTTTTGACTCTGATTGACAAACACACTCTGATTTTTGCGCGAAAAACACACCCTGTATAGTGGACCGAAAGGTTACATTATTTAAGGAGTGTTATTTATGAAAGCTTATGTTATCGTAAAGGACGGAGCCGTATTGATCGACAAAGGTATATTCGCAAGAAGGTATGACGCAAGTGTTGCTGTCGGTGAACTCGCAACAGAGTTTGTTGATAAAAACTCTTATATCAAACCGACGGTGGATTACGACTTTGAAGGCGGTATTGCACTCGTCATGGTTGACGGCAAGATTAAAACGATTTTTAATGTGGTGGAATCGGAGGTCAAGGGAAAGCTCGCATGAGCTTTTCCTTTTGCTTTTGCGCGAAAAATACCTCCTATATAATGGAACCAAACGGTTACCTAAAACTACTATACAAGGAGGAAACTACGATGAAGATTTATATGGTGTGCAACAATTATTGGGGCGGAGAGATGATCGATGAGGTTTTCGAGAGCAAAGAGGATGCTAAGGCAAGATGCTATGAGCTCGCTAACAAACTCAAAAATGAGGAGTGGGCGAGACATGGCTATGACTGGAGCAAAGACGGGCTTACGAAAGACTCTATCAAGATCCGCGAAGATGAAAAGGGCATGGTATGGATCGAACTGTGGAGACATTTCTCACAGGTATTCAGGGTACAGGAACTGAAGGTCAAGGGAAAGCTCGCATGAGCTTTTCCTTTTGCTTTTTATTTCAAACTTAAATCTAAATTAGGAGGAACTTATTATGACTAACTTCAACAAGCAAGGGTATTCTCTTTCGGAAGTCGGACAGATACTGGGATGTCATTCCTGTACTGTCCGCAACTACGTCCTATCGGGGCATATGAAGGCACTTGTCCATCAACCCGGTCCTGCTGGTAGGCGTCTATACCGCATTACCAGAGAGCAGCTCTCCGACTATCTCAAGGCTAATCGGGAACGCTATGACAAAGCGCTTCTCGATCAATTTATCATCGAGGAGAAACCGGTTGAGAAGGATAAGGACGTGGCGTACCCGGCAAAAAGCCTGTCAGAACTGACCGGCGCATGGGCTGGTCTTGCCGAGTGTGTGGCTCCGACTCCTGCTCCGGAACCAGAAAAGAAGTCCGGGCCGGTCGTTACGCTGAAGCGTTACCCGTCGTACACCATCATCGTTGACGGAAGAGTGTGCGTCGGCAACATAGAGAAGCGTACGGCAGCTGCTATCGTGCAGGCTCTTCTGGATGACAGACAGTGCAAGTTCGCAAGTATCACAGTAAATAAGACAGAGTGAGGAGGTGATGGTATGAAACATATCCGGAAATTCGTAGACGATTGGTGTGTCAAACATCGGGATGACATGAAGAACGCCAGTGACGGCTCTGTCGCTCAGATCATGAGTGATCTCGAGAACGCTCAAATCGAGTTAATGATGGATGGGAGAAAACATCAGGACGAGATTGACCTGATTTATAAAGCGATGTATGCCGTTATCATGGGCGCTCACGAGGACTACTACCAGTACCGTTTGAAGAAGTTCGAAAGCGAAGCAATAAACCATACTATCGTGTATATGGAGCATGCACTCAATCCGTATTGTGATATCGACAGCGGTAGTATGCTTGACTACGCGCACGGCATAATGGCTTTTGCGAAAGAGATACAAAGCCGTCTCGGTAAGCGCATCATCGACGAATACGACATCGAGATGCTTGACGAGATGGTAAGATGCCTTAGGGAAAAGCAGGACCGGATGTATCTCTGGAATAGTCTCCAGAAGCAAGGAGTCGCGTTATCCATGGACGAGCGATCTCAAAAACTGAGATTTGCAGAAACAATATTAAAAGGAGGACTTAGTAACCATGATTGATTATGCAAACACTGAAAGAAGACCGTACGATGAAGAGTATATGGAGGAATGAAGATGGTGTATATCATTCAGTGTCTGATCAGTGGAATGTCGTCCAAGAAAGAGGAACTCGAAGCGTACCGACAGGAATTCGAAAAGCAGATTAGACGAGGTGTTCTGTTGCTTCCTAACACTTTCAAACTGGTCGAGGTCGTAAAGACGGACTCCATCATCGACGTTGAAATCGTCAAAGACCAGACAAAGGCTGCTGAGAAAATTTATACCATTGGCGACGAAGAAAGGGAAGACCTTGGCGGAATATGCGACAACTGCCGATATTGGGTTGAACGTACTCCGCTTGGGCGAAACTGCGGGAAAGATCTTCGTGGCAATGACTGTGGATGGTGTGAGGCGAAAAGGCGCATCACGTCGCCTATCGCAGGCTGCAAAGACTATTTCAAGAATAAGAGTAAGGAGGAAAAAGAAAATGAAAGCTGTTAATATTCACTGGGATGTTGACTACGATGCTAATGGGAACTATCTTCCCACAGAGGTCGAAATCCCCAAGGAACTCACTGATGAGGTCGAGATCAGTAACTGGCTCAGTGACACTTACGGCTTCTGTCATGGTGGTTTCAGAATCGAGATGACGGAAGAAGAGCGTCAGAACTATTGTAAGGGCTGTGCGCGTAGTATCTATTCCGATGGTCCTCTCGCTCACAGTTGTGATATGAGCGTAGCGGATAACGGTTATTATAACCATGCTAACTATCCGTGCTATACGAGAGTCGAGGATAAAATGGGTATGATCCGATCAAAACAAAACGGCGAGCTTATTATCGCTTACACATCTAATAAGGAGGAAGAAAATGACTGATTATACAAACGTAAACCCTGAGCAGGCTGTTATCGAGAACCGCCTCAACGAGCTTGAACAGGAGAATAAGAAACTCAAGGCGGGGCGCATCTTCGGTGTGGTCCTTGCGCTCGGCTCCGTAGCCGCTGCTGTGTATTGCGGCAAGAAACTGTCAGATGTGATGGGCGTCGTCAACTCAGCTATCACCGACGTGTCTTCGCTCACGTACATCGATGTCCAACAGGCTATCGTGGATAAGGCAGTCGAGAAGGCTGCTCAGAACGCTG
>JAGCGE010000060.1 GCA_017649745.1 Clostridiales bacterium
CTTTACAACAAGCACACTTGAGTAATGTGTCATATGAATCATCGATCATTTCACCACCAGCACATATTAAACCAGCGATTCTATGATGTTCACGAGCCGCATATGTATCAAGCACTTCCTGTACAAGACGACCCACATAATATTCATAATATCTGGGTTCTGAGAATAGATTACATACAAAAGCGGAGAAAGCAGAACCTTCGAAGCCTAAGTCCATAATAGTAGTCTTACAGCACTTACCTTCACTGTGTTTCTTTATAACTGCATTTATGACATTCTCCGCATAGTCCTTATCTATATATGTATCAGCATTAGGATTATGCTCTAATGTATCTCTCTTATAACATTCAATCACATCATTTGTGAAATGATTCTTTAAGAGCTTACTAATATCAGGATAGTTATTGATTATAATCTGTGTAGGTTCACCATTGAGATATAAGCTAGCTTGCAGCACGATATTGTAAAACTCAATATCAAATGCATAAACTTTCTTATCATCTTCCGACAGTTTACTGAACTTCCATTCTATTTCACTATTTACCCAATTCTTTATAGTGTCAAAACACATTAAGAAAAGATCCTTATACTGACAAGGATCCGCTTGACTTTCTTCATATAATCTCAGTAAGTTTGCAAAGCTATAAAAATTAAAACTTTCATCACTGATGAAAACTTTAATTACTGAAGGATTATACTTACAATTTACCCAATTCGATGCTAATACTTTTATATTACCACGATTGTGTAATGCCCATTCTGCAGGGCTAGCCCAAGGTTCGTACCATAGCATAGTGATACCATCCCTTTCTTGGTATATTTTTACCGAGTATTAAGTTATGTCATTGTTTCCAACCCATATAAATCAAGGAACAAACGCATAAATCAATTTAATAACGAGGTGATCATTTATGATGCCGTCAAATAAAGACTATACGTATTATGCAGTAATGGAAGAATCTACGCCTGCAGATGCTAAGGCTGAAATATTAGACGAACACAAGCTCAATGGTGAACTGTCGTTTCTTAGATTCAGACAGTGTCTACAGTCATTTGGTCAGAGAAACCGTAATAAGAGATTATGGCAGGCTTCTCATATAAGAGATTCACTTAAACATCCGTGGGTAGTTCAGCATCTTGAAAAGAAAGGCGGACTCCCTGGTGAGAACGGACATCCGTCTGCTGAATCTGGCGAACTCTCTATGGAAAGACTTTGCAAGATAGATCCCAATAATATTTGTCTTCTTCTTAAGTCTTATACATTCGAGAATAACGATAAGTTACTCTTTGGCGTTGTAGAGACTATAGATGATGGCAATGGCCCTGGAAATAGACTGATGAGAAATATTCTTCAGGGTATACAACCTGCAGTTTCTTGCCGTACATTAGTACCTCAGAAGAAGAATCCAGATGGAACGATCGACGTTATGGGTCCTGGTCGTCTTATCTGCTATGACCGAGTATTTACTCCGTCACACGAAGAGGCATTTATGGACGTTAAGGCTGGTATAACTGCTGTAACTACATCTTTACCTAAGAAGTCTACAACTGTTGTAGAGTCTCCTGCTTACGAATGTGCTCTTAAGGATCTTAAAGATTATGCATTTAAGTCTGATACAACTAAGCATATTCTCGATGGCCTTGATGTATGTATGGAAGATGCATTCATTGATAATCTTGAATTCCTTTCAGTACCTACAAATGAAGGTCATGTATTTATTCCTCTTAGGCAGGACGATCGTATTTCTAAGAAGCTGGATGCTTTCATGAGAGGCTCGTTCTGAACATTTGAGTAATAGTATTTCGATTTCTCATAGGAATTAGGCCTCCATGTAGAAATACCTCCACAAAGATGCTATTGAGTTTTATCCGCTACCATTTAGGTAGCGGATAAAATTACGCGCTCAGAACAACTCTGTAATTAATACATAATTAAAAGCCTCCTTAAATCGGAAAATATATTTATCACTAATCTTTATGATCTATTTAATGTCATCGTGTGACACCAATCACACGTTGACAATTTTTTCTAATTTATAAATGTATATTATAGGGGGGCAAGCATGACGAGAACCAATGCTCGTTAAATTTATGCTTTAGGAGGATAACTTAAAATGAAATCGACGAGAACTATTGTAGCAGCAATCGTCTCGGTGAGTGCGCTGTTATTTGGAAGCGAGATTTATCTCCTTCAGGAATGCAGTGCTCTTAGTGCTGAGAACGCAGGTCTTAAGGACACGGTTGCTACAATGGACGCAACAATCCTTGACATGAGGGAAGAGTCTGTAAGGGTTTCCCAGGATGCCAGCAGGATCAAGAGCGAGAACGAAGATCTCAAAGTAGAGGTAAACCGTCTCGACAGCAAAGTGGATGATCTATCAACAGAAATGGCACTTGCCAATAATATGATCATCGAACTCACGGGCGCAATCGACGAATCTCAGTTTACTGAGCCTGTAGTAGAGGAACCCAATGAAGTTAACACTGATCCTGAAAATATCACAGAGATATCTGGTATGACAGGAGATCAGTTTAACGACGTAATCGACAAAATTATGGTTGACAGAGGACTTAATACTTGCAAACTTGCAGGTACAGGTGACGCATTAGCTGATGTAGAAGAGACATATGGAATAAATGGTCTCTATATATTAGCAATCTTTGCACATGAGAGTGCATTCGCTACTAGATGTATAAACACTAACAACTTTGGTGGAATACGCGGTGGCTCTGGATGGAAATCATTCGGTACACCTTCTGATTGTATATACTATGAAGGACAGCTTCTGAAGAATAAGTACGTTGATTGTGGTCTTATAGACTTGGATGATATAGGTGGTAAATATTGTGAAAGCAGTGCTTGGCCTACTAGAATTCAAGAACTTGTAGATGACTTCTGTGATTATGCTGAAGAAGTAGTCAATTCGTAATCAAAAAATATAATTACTCTAACCTAGTATTAATCTACTTAGGTTAGAGTAATTTTAATATTTTAAATATAATTAAGGAGGAAAAGAAAACCATGTCCAATGACGTAAAAAAAATCCCTGCAGTGTCATTTATGACAACGGGCAAAGTGCAGGAAGCAGCGATCTATAGGATCACTACAGACGACATCAGATCATATGTATCTGAAATGGCAACAGCAGATTTCGGTCATCAGGTAAAACAGAACTGGGTAAACATCGCAGTTATTAAGGATGACGAAAGCAACATCTACAACCCCGAGCAGAAGAGGAATGAGTTCAAGTATCTGACCACATGTCAGATTGTAATTCCTAAGCCTTTTGATCTGTATCAGGATAAGGTAGATATCCCTATGCTCGGAAGAACAATCGGTGACTATTCACCCAACGTAGTAAACTTCGTAAAGAAGTTTGCAAAGCTCAACGATAAAAATGGCAAGCGTCTCAAGGATGCAATTAAGGAGCAGAAAGATAGATATATTATTCTTCTCTCACTTCCTGCAATTCTTGACCAGATGTTTGATACATCAGGCTTCTATTACAACAAGGCATTCAATACTTCTGATAGGCCTGTAGTTGTAGAAGCTCATGGTGTTGTAAGAAGCAACTGCTATAATGAAAGAACTGGAATGTTCTATTTCGGTAATAGCAGAAGCGCAGACAATACTTGGTGCGATGCTGACGAATTCTTCGAGTATTTCGAAGTAATCAAGAAGTATGCATCTGCTACAAAGACCAAGAGAATGATGCCTCTTACCAGAGCACGTAGTATAACAATTTACTAATTGTCATATTAAATTCTCCAAAGAAATCATCACACCTGTGGTATATTGGGTGTGATGATTTTTTTGTCGTTTGAATCGACAAAGGTATAAAAGTAGGTGATTGACTTATGTTTTATAATCTTCAGCAGTTAGTCCAATTAGCTAAAGAAGATTTAGCTCTTAGAGAATTACCGCCTGCGGTAACGGATGCGGATTTATTAAAGAGAGTCAAAAATTCGGCTCTTAAAGATATATCGATTATTTATCCTAGAATAGAAGAATTCTGTATAGGCGTTGCAGATCAAGTACATCCTGACCAGATATACACCAATAGATTTGTTGGTGTAGACTATTATATGCCCAAATGGATGTTAGCTCAATTTGAAGTATTGGCAGTAATATCCGTTGATAACATTACTCCGACTGGATATGCGGATGTAATGAATCCCGTTGCATTAGACTTTGCTCCTGATGATGTAATGGCAAGTGTTGCTGGAATACAAGCAGCTGCATCAGTTGGTAAGAATATAGCTAATGCATTATCGTTTAAATACGATACTATGAGGCATATTATCACTATATATAACGGATGGTCTTCCGGCTCATACAGAGTTAGAGCTACAGTAGCACATGATGAGAATTTATCTACAATACCTAGTACGGCAATGATGTTTGTACGAGACATCATTACATACGACATAGGTATGTATATCTATAATACTATGAAGAGAAAGAATAAGATAGATTCTCCTGCAGGTACTATTGAACTTAATATAGATGACCTTGCAGATTGTGCTAATAAGAAGAGAGATCTCATAGAGAAGCTATTAGAAGATGCAGAGCTTGACTTTGCTGAGATCGATTACTTCTAATATTTTTTTATATATAGCATAACCACTTTATAGTGATCAAGTAAACGAGTCACGGCATGGTACCTCAAAGGCAAGCGAGGTCATTATGCAACATATGTGTAATGACCTTTTTTGCTATTTAAAGAGGTGACATGTATGAACAAGAAATATAACGTAATCAAATACGTTGTTATATTTATATCCGGTGCTGTAATTTATATGGGACTGGAAATGCTATGGCGAGGTTATACCCATTGGACAATGGGATTAGTCGCTGGAATTGCTACGATATTGATTGGTTTGATTAACGAAATCTTTCCAAAGGATACCCCTCTAATGGTTCAAGCACCAATTGCTTCATTAATCATTACAGAATTAGAGTACATCTCCGGAGAGATACTGAACGTACACCTGGGTCTCAATATATGGGATTATTCTCAAATGCCTTTTAACGTGGACGGCCAGGTATGCTTACCAGCATCACTCTTTTGGATGATTATAGGCTTAATCGCTGTATGGTTAGACGATATTATAAGAGCGCAGTTTAATCTAATGGAAACGAAGTAATCAACCAATAAATATAAAACAACTGACTACAGTGGTTACAAAATCAGTTACAAACTTTCCTAAGAAATATGAATGCACACCTAGTGCATTCATATTTTTCGGTGTGGACACCAATATAAATATTTTATCACAAGGAAGTGATATTATGGCTGAATTAGATGTTAAGGTATTGGCCGCTGATAATCAACGGAATATACCAGATTTAACTTTTGCGAAAATATCAGAATTCGAACAGATAGAGACAGTCAGTCCTACTGACTTTTTATTGGTTTCTGGTTTTAGAAACGGTGAAGAAATAACTCAGCGTATTCGTATTTCAGATATTAAAGAGCATTTTGATGAGAGCTTCTTATCAATAGCAGCTCAGTGGTTCGCTCCTAGATTAGATGCACAGACATCTACTATACATTGGGATTTCTGCACTATAGCGGATAATGGTAATCAGGAAGGCGATACAACTGCTGTACATCCTGTTTATCCTATAGATTTAATAGCGGCTATCGGTGATGTGTCTGATACTAAGAGTGGATTACTTCCTCCATCTTATAAAGCAGTACTTGACACATTAGGTCCTGTTACTACGGAGCATAATGGATTAATGACTGTGGCTGATAAGTCAAAGCTTGATAATATCGAAGCTAATGCTAATAATTATGTATTACCAACTGCATCTACCAGTACACTTGGTGGTGTTAAGGTTGATGGAACTACTATTACTATAAATAATGGTGTTATTAGAGCCAATTCGGGTGCACCTGAGGCTGTTAGAATATCCATAGGGATTAGTGACTGGGATATCCAGACACATACAGTGAAAGTTAATACTCCTATAGATACAAATAAACTTAACACAATTAATGTAGATGCTAATAGCTTAGATGAATGGATAAATTGTAGAGTTCATGCTATATTAGAAGACAGCACTGGAATAACATTTGCGTGTCAGAATGTTCCATCATCAACACTAAGCGCATTAGTGCTATCAACTGCAGTGAATATTGTATGAGGTGATTTGTTATGAGTTTAATAAATCAACCTATGACACTACTTGGTAATGATGCGTCTGAATATGTAACATTCGACGATTTAACATATGAGAATGCATATGATATGGATGAAATTGTTGATCATATATACGCATTGGTTGGTAATCCCTATACGAGGAACTTAATTCCGGGTATTGCCAGAACGTGTACGTTTGTACAAGCCGGAAAAAATTCGGCTGAAAATTCAGACCCATCATCTACAGGAGATTTGGATCTGACAATTTCCGCATACTCGACAAGTTATTCGGGATTTCCGACAGATATAATAGCATTGGAATTTACCGGAATTAATAATACCATATTGGATTCCATTGCTTCTATAAGTTTATCTGCAGAAGCACATGCACCACACGCAGAATTAACAATAGCTGCATATATTGGACCATCCATGCCATCTACAAATGACAATAGATGGAAAAATATTGTATTTAATAATGAAATTAGTACCGATGGGGTTGTTAATGCTAGTTCTTCATTATTATGTGATTATCGATCTAATGGAAAAATTTATCTTAAGATAGTGAATCATTCTATAGTAAATATGTGGGACACATCTTCCATGAATTTTATTTTAACTAGTTTATCAATTACGACTGAGGATAGAATAGACAATC
>JAGCGE010000061.1 GCA_017649745.1 Clostridiales bacterium
ACATAATGTTCCGGTATATGTGAATATCTGGAAACAGGCGGCAAAGGAGAAGACCGACCAGATGAAACCGCTCTATCGGGAACTCCGCATGTGCGATGAACTCATGAAGACCGGTCCTCTGGCCCGAGTGAATGCCATAGCCCTGGTACAGCAGCGTGTCAGGGAGGAAGAAAGAAGACGGTTAAGGAAGGAACTCGAGAAGGCGAGAACGACCCAAACTCGCGTCAGGTAAATATGATCCCCAGTGTTCCACGTGGAGCATTGGGGATATATCTGTTGTTTTAAGATGATGATAGTATTACCCTAATTACTAAAGCGTTATCGATCGGAGGAAAGAAAACCGGCTATGTTCAGAATAGCTTTATGTGATGATAATCAGGCATTTTTGGAATATGAACGAGATTTGATTTGCTGCTTAATGACCGAACGGAAAATTGAATTTCAGTGCAATGTCTTTTTGTCGGGACAGGAATTGATACAAACAGACAAAGTCCTCGAAGAGTATGATCTGTTCATATTGGATTATGAAATGGATGGATTAAACGGGTTTGAAACAGCACGCAAAATCTATGACTTATCTCCTGAAGCCAAGATAGCATTTGCAACGAACTACTACGACTTCACCAGAGAAGGATACAAATATAACGCTGTAAGGTATCTTGTGAAACAGGAGAGGTCTTTCAAAACCGATCTGATAGAGTGCATAGAACACGTTCTCAAATCTGAACGAAAAAAAGCGATCCTATTAGAATTGAGTGACGGTGTTCTTGAAGTTGCTGTAGACGACATAGTTTATATTACCAGCAACAGACATTATATCGAGTACATTGTTAAAGACAGAAAATCGACTTTCTACATCAGAAGATGCAGTCTTGACGATGCACTAAAAGAGCTGCCGAAACAGTTCATAAGAGTCCATCAGAGGTATGTCGTCAATTTGAAGAATGCGACACAGATAAAAGGTTATAAAGTAATTATCACAAAGGGTAAAGATGAGAATGAAGAGATTCCGATAGCAAGAAACAGATTTGATGAAGTCAACAGACAGTTTTGCTTGGCGAAAGGGGAAATAATATGATCTATGATATTATTAATACAATTGTAGTTGTTATTTTAGCCCAACTTTTCTGTTCAACATTCCTTGAACGAAAAGAGTTTTCCCCTTTTTGGAGCGGTGTAATAACACTTTTATGGATAATGGCCGGAGTTGCGGCAGGCAATATATTTGAGAATGCTCTTTTGTTAAGGATTATTGTTGTCATTGGAATTATTATTGTCTTTTCGTTGTTGATATATAAAAAACACAACATAATTATGTCTATAGCCGTACCATTCTTATTCTATGTAATGGCTATAGTTTGTGAATTCTTTGTCATTGCTATACACAGGTACTTAGATCCAAATATGAGAATCGAGAAACTTATGGATAGCGATATCTCGATATATATGGGAATTGCAAGTCAGTTCATTCAGCTTGCTGTAGTTTTTATAATTCGTCGCCTGTTTCACAAGTCTGAAACAAATCAAATCAGTTCAAAAATATGGTTGACATATACTGTTTTCCCATTGTATTCATTGAGCCTGATAGCTTTATTTGCTTATAGTTTTGAAGGAACACTTAATGAATTTCAAAAGAATGCATTCACATATATTGCTTGCTCATTGTTATTGATCAATCTGTTCATTTATTGGTTCATCAAGCAAGAATCGCAGCGAATACTCATGACACAGAAAAATGAGATGGAGATTGTCCATGCAAAGGGAGTCCTGCAATTATATGAGCAGATTACAAAAGAAAGAGATATCTTGGGAAAGCGTGAACATGAGTATAAAAATACCATCACTGCACTGAAAGGTCTTATTGCAGATAAACAATATGATAAGATCAAAGAAATACTCGATGTTCAGAATTCCGAATTGATAAATAATGCCAATGTATTCGAGACGGGTAACAAGTTAATAAATGCAATACTTAACACGAAGTATGTCGAAGCCGGGGAAAAAGGCATATCTTTCAGATTTGTCATTAATGATTTGTCACGGTTAACTATCGAAGATCGTGATTGTATTGTTATACTTACGAACATCCTTAATAATGCAATTGAGGCATCTGAAAAATGTGAGAAGGGACAACGCTTCATATCAATCAAAGCTGTAATTGAAAATGAACAGTTTATATTTGCATGCCGCAACTCATATGTCAGTGATAATGAAAAGGAATTGAAGAGTAAAAAGAAGGATGTTGTTTCCCATGGTTACGGTATTGATAACATAAGGCAGGCTGTCTTAAGAAATAAAGGAAACTTTCACTTTGAAAGAGAGGATCATGAGTTTGTAGCAGTGACCATGATTCCATTGTAATTTACCAAACTTGCCAAATATCGACCATACTTGCCAAATTTGGTCCTATCTGTTTATCCGGCTGAAAGCATGTGTTATATCGTGCTTAAGTGATAGCGAAAGGATAGACGGATGGAAAAGGTTGCAAGTGAGATTGTGACAAAGATGATGTCGGCCGATCTGATATCGGAAGATGAGGCTGCATCATACAGGTATGGTGTTCAGATCTTAATTGAAAAGATCTTTTCTTATGCCATCATATTTAGCTTGGCTATTATCTTAAACAGATTTTTGGAAGTCCTTCTGTTTTTCATATCATTCTCTATTATCAGAAAATACAGTGGTGGAATACATTGCAGACATTTTGAGACTTGTCTGATTGCATCAACTCTTGTTTCGTTCTCCGGCATCGGATTATTCCCTTTGGTAGAAAAGTCAATTTTAACTTATCAGGGGGGGGTTATAATGTCAATAATAATTGTGTTTTTGATTGGCGCTATCAACAACCCCAACATAGATTGGAGCGATTGCGAATATAGAAAAGTAAGAAAACTGTCCAGGTTAATAGTTGCATTGGAATCTTCTGTTTTAATACTGCTATTAATGCTGCAATTCCCATTTAACTATCGTTTTTATATAAGCTACGGAATTGTCGTTTGTGCAATTTCGATGCTTTTGGAAATACGAAAGAAAGGGGGTATTGCTTATGAAGACAGTAGAGAAGAATGTCTTGAAACTTGTTAAGGTTATTGCGAAGAAGCAGACAGCTGATCCGCGAAATCCAGGATGTATGATTTTCTATCACCAGCCTAAGAGACCGAAGAGATTATGAGTATCTTGGTTGAAACATGGAGGTGTAGACCAATGTGCATTTTAGCTATCTCTAAGAACAAATTAAAGAAGGGATTGTAGTTATGAAAAAAGTATTTGCAATATGCGTGGTTTTGGCTACGGTTATAATTATGTCAGTTAATTCTTTTGCTTCTTCGGGAGCTTCTCATTATTACAATAAACATAGGGAAACTGCTTCAGTTACAGCTCCGTTTGCCAGTTATAAAATATATGTCGGCACAGAAGTATGGAATTCTAATAGTAATCTTAAGTATGAAGGAAAAAGCATTACAACGACCTCGAAACAGAAAACTCTTAAAGTTAGCGTTTATGATGCAAAAGCTAACAAGGGATACTATACTTATATGACTAAAAACAAGCTTGGCCAAATTATGCTTAGTTTATCGGATTACGGATGGGATATTTAACGATGAAGTCAAAGAATAGACTGGTTCTTTGGACTCGCGTTATAGCAGATGAAATAGTTTCAGAGATACTATTAATTATTCTAATAGTATCTCTAACTATTTCTGTTACATTTTCTTATGTAACTGTTACTAGATATAAACGATATAAGACAGCTGGAGAATTGTTCAAAATCAGAGAATGCTATTTTTACAAGTTGTCTCTTGATGAGGGCTTTATGTCAAATGAAAAAGAACACATAAAAATGATCAATAAGATCAATAGCCTTGATTCTGTAGAACGAGCGGTCGGAGTTAATACTAACAGTTATTATATGACCATTTTCAATGAACCTTATAAGGGAAATGGGAAAGATGCTTTCCCGAAAGAAGATGATGCTATAGGTGTAATAGGGGTAACGTTTGTTTCTTCTGATTATTCTAATAATAATATTTTCCCGATTGTTACAACAGATAATAGAATAATACGTGAAATGAATTATGATCAAATCGTTTTAGATGAAAGTGCACAATCCGTTTATTCTGTAGGAGACAAAATATGGGTTGATGGTGTTTATGTTGATTTTGATAAGCAGTTGATCGAACCAAGGTATGCTCAAGTCGAAATAATAGGATTTGTTTCGAAAAATCAATTAATAATTAATTCTGGCTCAAATACTGGTGATTTGAAAGCTTTTTATGCAACCTTTCATGATTTTGAAGGTGAAGCTGAAGTTGAAGATAATCTGCCACTTTACTTTGGTCTTGCAACAGGTTTTGCCGGTAATCATGAGGTGTTTTTTTCTTCCATTAATGATCCTCAAATGCTAATCATATTTAAGAATGGAGATTATTCCGAATCCGAAATGATTGAACAAATGAAGGGAATAATTTCTAATCCAACAGCGGTAACTCCATATAAATATTATGAAGAAGTATATGAAAAAGACTACTATACCGAAATCAAACTATCAATTATCTACATGTTTATGTCAATTGTACTTGTGTTTGTATCACTAATTGTTTTCCTTAAGAGATGGTATGACACAAGAAAAGAAGAACTGATCACTTATTATATCTTGGGAACCACATGGCGTGAGAGCGTGTTAATGTCGTTGTCACCGTATTTCTTTAGTTTATTCTTGGGGTCACTTTTGGGGGCTTTAATATGGAATAAATATTCTTTAGAAACGGATGATTATTTGAATATGGTAAAGCCAACGTTTTATATCTGTTTATTTTTGGCTTACGTCGTCCTGTATATTTGTTGTGCGTTACCATATTACTTGATGAATATGCGGAATAATCCCATTGAAATATATAAATGCAAGGGGGAATAGGCTGTTTGTTATTATCATTTATAAAATACCATTTGAAATCAAATATATTAATTTGTTTTGTATACGGTTTGCTGTTTTTCTTTCAGTTAGTCCTTGCTGGAGAAGCAATCTGTGAAAATGGATTTGATCATAGCAGAATTGAAGACACTACATACACATATTCTTTAACAGAGTTTGAATACGGGAAAATAGATGACCTGTTGAAAAACAGGACTCTTAATTATTCAGATATATGTATAGTTGCTCAGAATGGAGTGTATGATTTTGTGTCTTATCCAAGAGGTGTTGATGAGCGAAGACTAGGTTATCGTAAAGTTAGCACTCCGGATGAAGACGGTATAATAGACTTGAGCGAAGGAATATCAACAGAGTCATTATTCAGAGCAGAGATAGTCGATGGTCAAATGTTGCATGCTATACCGCATGATGATGATTTGGACAGCGATATTTATGAAGTTAAAAACAAATTTTACATTGGAGACAAAGAATACAAAAAGGGTCAATACATCTCAATCAAAAACACTTATGAAGAAGAGATGTCAATGTCACAACTATATTGCTCATATCAAACATTTAAAGAAATTGATCCTAAGGGAAAAGCGTTGATCTCGTTTGCATTTAGAAAACCACTTAAAGAGGATGAATTAACAAAATTATCCAATGTTATGAGCAATATTGGCAATTCAAATCTTCGTGTTAATAAGCATTTAAACGATGCTGACAGAAGGAACTTAGTTGGTGATTTTAGTTTTGTTGCCATTATGATCATAATAGCAATGTTTTGTTTTTCAGCTTTGATGATTTCTGTCCTTTCAGAAAGAAATGCTGAGTATCATGTTTTATTACTGTGTGGTGCAAAAAAAGGCAAAATCAGACTGGAAAAAGCGAAACACGTCATAATAATCCTTGTGTTATCAATTCTTATAGGTCTTGTTGTGTTTTGGATTATAAGATCTATATCGACGGGTTTTATAGACTATAAAAACGATAACGCGTTGTTCTACACAGGCAATTCAGGTTGTTTCGTAATATCTGCTCTGATTACTATGTGTGTGTCGGCAGTGTTTGATAAGAACAGGAGAATATATGCGCATTGAAGTTAAAAATATCTCTAAGACATACGATTTGAAATACAGTACTGTAGAAGCATTGAAAAGTATTAACTTGCTGATTGAAGAAGGCGAATATGTTGCTGTCTGCGGTGTTTCGGGTTCTGGAAAGTCAACTTTGTTGAATATGATTGGTTGTTTAGATAAGCCAAGTACCGGCAAAATTATGTTTGATGATATTAATATAGTTGATCTTAGCGAATCGGAACGGGCGGATATCCGCAATTCTCGAATAGGATTTGTTTTTCAGGATTATGCTTTGATCCAATATAGAACCGTGGCAGAAAATGTTTATATGCCATTATATCTTTCTTCTATTCCTCGTAAGGAACATAAGCGAATGGTTCAAGAGGCAGCAAGGAAAGTCGGAATTGAAGAAATGCTGAAACGAAAGGTTTACACTTTATCCGGTGGACAAAAACAGCGTGTCGCTATAGCACGAGCTTTGGTATGTAATCCGGAGTTGATACTCGCTGATGAACCTACAGGTTCATTAGATGAAGGTGGAAAAGAAGAAATTCGATCAATCCTTAAAGGCATTAGCGAATCAGGGAAGACGGTGATAGTGGTTACTCATGATAAAACTTTAGCTTTTGGTGCAGACCGTATCGTTAACATTAGAAACGGAAGAACCGATTGATTCACGATTTCATTTAATTTGAAAAGTAGGAATTGTTATAAGTATAGATAAATAAGACCGCTAACGCCGCTTCGCTATATGCAAATATAGAAAAAAGAGTATTTCACAGTCACGATAATCCCAAAGCATAATACCAAACTTGCCTATTTTTAACCATGTTTGCCATTTTTGTCGACAGCTGTTCAAATCGCTTTTTGCTTGTGTTATATCAAAGCAAAATAGAAGTTATGAAAACTGCTTATGAAGACAGTAGAGGAGCAATTATAGAGAATTGTTAGGGTGTTTGCAAAATAACTGAATTATGAACCGTGTGTTCTTGGCTGTTTTTCTTTTATCACCAAACAAAGAGGCCCAAGAAGAAAACGGAAACAGTTTGAGTGATGTGTGGGGTGTGGACCAATGTGGCAGTGAAAGAAAGTACATGAGGAAAACTACTCAAGAACTACAGACATAGTTCATTGAGTGCTAAGAGAATTGTTAGGAGAAACTTATGAAAATCAAGATTATAACAGCGCTATTTTCAGTTTGTATCGCTCTTTCAGGAATAGCTGGTTTTGCATCCTCTGTGCATGCAAATAGTAATACATACACATTTTCATTTTATAATACACAATCTTCAGGTCACACCACAGGCCAAGCAAAGGACTCAAGTAAAAAGGTATATGTACATGCAAGTTCAGGACCGGCATTAAAATATACCGTAGAAGGAGCAGTTTCAGGTGGATCGTGGCATACTAGGTCATCACAGGTGACGATAAACAGTGGACACACAGTACACATTGAAAATTCCGTTCGTAGTCATGGTGAAAACAGAGCAAGACTGCAACTTGTAAGAACTACTTCGGGTTACGTATATTCTAAAGGCTCATGGATTCCAGATCCGGAATGATTACTTACGTTTCATAGTTCACGCACGTCAACTGTCTCTCTATGTTTCGATCATAGAGAGATAGTTGTGTTTCATGAGGATAGAATATGAAGAGAAAACTATCTGTGATAGTTGCAGCTTTAGCATTAGTTGGGTTAATTGCAGCTGTTATTGCGATTGAGAGGAAGAGTAAGACTCCGATGGACAGATATCTGGAGACAACTCAAACAACAAAGCAACAGGTCAAATATACCCCTGCCAAGATCATAGATAATGACGGTGGTTTACAGTATGAATTTCTGTCATATGATCTGATCGACGATAAAGACATAGAAAAGCAGACAAAATATAAAGCGGAGTATTTTGATGATGGTAAACTCCCTCCATCGGATTATGTTGTGAAAAAAGTAGATCATGCAGCCATGCGGCGCGATTTCCCGAAATATGATGAGTATGTATCGAGCAATTGCACAAAGGGCATGACATATGAAGAGGCGGAAGCATTTGAACGCGAACATGAGGCGGAGTATTCTTCGGAAGTGCATGTTAAGACTAAATATTTCTTTATCCGATGCCGCATCACTTATATTGGCGGGGGAATAACCGAAGGCAACGAGAAGTGCATTAGTGCTTTTGATTTTCTCATTATGAACGGAAATAAGATGATCGGTGCGTCCAATCCCGGATGTTACTTTGATCACTCTCAGAATACCGAAGGAGAACGAAAACGTTTCAATTATTACAGATTTGAAAAAGTAGGAGACAGCATAGAATGCATTATAGGTGGAAGATTGAGAGATGATGAGGATCATTTTTCGGAAGCAACGGGATACTATGTTGGCTTTCGACCGATGTTGGCAAGTGATGAAGACCAGTTTAACCCCGCAATCGACGTCAGATGTGTAGCGTTGAAAGATATGCCCAAGGAAGCATAAAGATGAAAAAGATAATAGTGGTAATTACAGTCTGCTTCTTGGTCTTCTGGACAGGGCGGATCATCAGTGTCAATCAAAACCCGCCAATCACAAAGTACTATGAAATTGGTGACATATTGGATTGTGGTGATCTGGAAGTTTGCTTTATCGAATCTCATCTTGATACTCCTGAGCAGTTCAAAGAACGTTTTGGTGTTGAATCCAATACTTATGACGGTGAACATAAGGTCATATCAATTTGTATAAGTGCAACCAATAAATCAGATAAAGAAGCAGATCTTGATAAGATATTTGACTTTCTTGAATGCGGATTTGAGGCGCCGCTATGGGCAAATGCAATTGATCCGGAAATAACAAATCAGATCAACAATTTCGGAGAGGAAAAACTTGCTCCGGGAAAAACACGAAAGATATGGTATGTCACGGAAATCTCAAAGCAATGCTACAAGGAGTCAACATGGAATCACATTAACGAGTGTCAGTTTAATTATATATTGACTCTTTCGCCGCAAAAGATCGCAGTGAGGCTTAAAGTATGAATACAGTTAAGTTTGAATTGTACCGTGCTTTTCACAGTCGCTCCTTTGTGATAAGTCTTCTGATAGGAAGTGTTATATGTGCACTGGATCTGATCACATTTTGCGTTATGGTTGGGCCGGGCGGAAGATATTTGGTTCAAGCCTGGATCGGAACAGACTATCTGTTTGCATATAATCAGATGTTCTATTTTTTGCTTCCTGTGCTTGCCAGCCTTCCGTATGGCGGATCGCTATATACGGATGTTAAGAACGGATACGACAAGAATATCTGTGTGAAAGCTTCAAGACTAAACTATGCATTTGCTAAAAGTGTATCTGTATTTCTGTCAGGGTTTGTTAGTGTATGTTTACCACTTGTGGTGAACTTGTTTATTGCTGCCGGGATGTATTCGAACTACGTACCGGAGAGACTGAATGCCACTAGCATAGCTCTGGATGACATTTATCTGTTTGCGGCAATATTTGATAAGAATCCTGCTATATATTGTCTGGTTTATATACTGGTCGACAGCCTGTTTGCGGGAGCGATGGCTCTAACCTCATTAAGCTTAACCGTAAAAGTCAAGAGCAGTTTCACTGCGGTAGTAACACCGATGGTCTTATTCTTTATGTTCGACATCTTTGTCGGAGTTAAAGACTACGGTAACTGGTCTGTTTTATCTATGTTGAATCCGAGACAGTATATGCATTTTTATTGGTATCAAATGCTGATAGCTTTCCTCGTCATATTGATCGTTAACGTGGCAGTGATAACAATAACATCAAAAAAGAGGGATATTCTATGAGTGAGATCAAGATCGAAGATCTGAGTAAAAGCATAAAGGGCGCATTGATACTGGATAAGGTATCTATAACGCTGACATCAGGAAAGATATACGGTTTGAGAGGCAAGAACGGATCCGGCAAGACAATGCTCATGCGCGCTATGTCGGGACTCCTTATTCCGGATTCAGGGTCTGTGATCATTAACGGAAAAACACTTCACAAAGACATCTCATTTCCTGAAAGCATCGGAATACTTATTGAAAACCCGGCTTTCCTCCCACAATATACAGGCTTTAAGAACCTGAAGCTTCTTGCAGGCTTAACGGGAGACATTTCAGATGATGAGATCAGAACTGCATTAGACCGTGTAGGACTTGATCCTGAGGATAAGAGAACTTATAGGAAGTATTCTCTCGGTATGAAGCAAAAGCTCGGCATTGCAAACGCGATTATGGGAGAGCCGGATATCATCATCCTTGATGAGCCGATCAATGCCCTCGATGAGGAAAGCGTAAAGAAGATAAAGAAAGTCCTTCTTGAGATCAGAGATAAGGACAAACTGATAATCATCGCCTGCCACGACAGGGAAGAACTCGAATATTTAAGCGACATTATCTATGAGATCAAAGACGGCTCTATCGTTGACAGAAAGGAGCTGACTTATGACAACGCTTAAGCTGCTGAAGCGTGATATCAAGCTGGGTATCATTGAACGGCTTTTTCTGTATTTGGTGGTCTTGTTCACTTTCTTTATGGTAAAGGACTGTTCGAGAGCTGTAGCTGATATACAGGTCCGGTATTCCATGCAATCACCGGTCACGATAATGGATTATTACGTTTATTGCGTGTCGGGCATGGGCTTCTACCAGTTTGATCCGACAGAAGGATTTTTGATCCCGTACTTATGGTTCATAACGCAGTTGGGAATATCATATATCATTGCTTATTATGCCGAACAGGATTATACGGATAACGGGGTAAATGTAATGATAGCAGGACGAAACCGTTCTGCCTGGTGGTTTTCCAAAGTGATATGGTGCGTATTATCCGTATTGCTATACTTTTTTGCAACCTTCCTTTCTTGTTCGGTATTTGCAATGTTTTATGGTGCAAAGCCATCGCTAGGAGTGACGGATGAGTTCCTGAAGATCGTTTATGGATACAACATTAATTATCTTCCTTATAAGGATCTTATGCTGATCGTGTTCGTTGTACCTATTGCCGTTACTGCCGGAATATGTCTTGTTCAGATGCTCATGAGTTTTATCATTTCGCCGGTCACGAGTTTTGCCTTAACATGTGCCGTCTATATCCTGTCGGCATACTATACCGCTTGGTTTCTCCCGGGCAGTTTTACCATGTGGGTCAGGAGTTCATATTTCGATGTGAGAGGCCTAAACCCGCTCAGCGGATTGCTTATCGCGGCGTTTATGGTAATTGCCGTTGTTGTTTTGGGAAAGAGTTATTTTGAAAAGAAAGATGTTATATAACAAATCAATATATGTGATTTAAGGAACGATTGTTGTTTGGATTAACAGATACATTTAACGAGGAGGAAAGAATATGTATACGTATATTGGATCTGAAAATGATTACAAAGATAAATTTGACCAAGCTGAATATGCATACGAACGAGAAGATTGGAGAACAGCATTTGGCTATTATAATGCTTGTCTTGATTATGCAGAAAAACATGGAAAACCGACTTCGTATCTTGAGATGCGGATGGATGACTGTCGATCACATTTTTAACAGTATGGAATTATAAAGTATATAGATATAAGTATTTAGGAGGTTTTCGTATGAATGCAGACTTTTGGAGAGACAGAATTTCAAGCCGATCGGATCTAGCCGCACGAATTACTCACCTTACACGTGGTGATACCGATGACGATGCTTTTGAAACATTGTGGAAAATTCTTCGAGAGAAAACACTTACAGCAAGCGGTAACGAGGGATTCATTGTTGGTGATAAGAAAGCTGTGTGTTTTCAAGAGGTCCCTTTGTATGCCATTGCCGAAAACCTTATTTTTGAGGATGCTCTGGAAGGAAAGAACAGGTACTCTCATTTTGGACTTAGATTTAATAAAATCAGGATGTTCAAATTAGGAGCACGTCCGGTAATCTATGGAAAAACGGAAGAACTCAAGCGTATGTTACCCAAAGATGAATATTGGAGAATTGTTAATCAGGATTTGGGTTCTAAATTAGTTGTCGACTGGAGTCATGAACGTGAATGGAGACTCGTATCAGATTATCATTTTGAATACTCTGATACTGAAATATTGGTTAAAGATAACCATTATTACATCAAGCTTATAAAGAGATGTATTAAAGAGAATATACTTGATATTTTGGAGAACGTAAACGGAATAATACCGCTAAATAGTGTTATTTCATGAGAAATAATGCGTATTACATTTGAAAACATATCCTATCTTTGCGGAGAAAAACAAGGAGGAATGTAATATGAGACGAGTACAAGAAAGCAAATGTGCAATTTGTGGAGCTTGGTGCCAAGGCTTTGAAAGCGAATATGGCATTATTTGTGCTGATTGTTTTAAAAAGAAAAAAGGAATTTGGCCGTGGGAAATTGATGACTGATGTATGTAAATTGATTATAACGAAAGGATTTCAGAATAGATATGCATGTTAATTATGTCGTAGTTAAAAATGCTAATGGTGATTGGGGTGTTAAGCGCCAAGGATCAGGCAGTTTTAGTATGCATGCTGAGAATAAAACCGAAGCGGTTAAATTGGGAAGGGTGTTAAGCATAAAAAACAACGGAAAACTTGTAATAGTTGAAAAAACTATAAGTAACTAAAATATGATTTGAAAGGCGAGAAAATGGTGTGATTATGAGAAAGAAAAGCAAACCTATAGTTGCAATAATGTATGATTTTGATAAAACACTTTGTACTAAAGATATGCAGGAATACACCTTCATACCAAATGTTGGTTTAACACCGAAAGACTTTTGGAAAGAGTCGAATCAGCTCGCCAAGGACAAGAAGATGGATGCAATTTTAGCATATATGTATCTTATGATTGAGAAAGCGCATGCTGCAAGGGTGAGTATCAGGAGAAACGAGTTTGTTAAAATGGGCAAAGATTTACAATTCTTTCCTGGAGTAATAGATTGGTTTAAGCGAATCAATAGTATTGGTGATGAGCTTGGTCTTTCTGTTGAACATTATATAATATCATCCGGTTTGCGTGAGATAATTGAAGGCTCTAGTATATATAAAGAGTTTAAAGATGTTTTTGCGTGTGAGTATCTTTACAACGAAAATGATGTTGCATGCTGGCCCAAAAATGCTGTTAATTATACGACAAAAACCCAATTTCTTTTTAGAATCAATAAGGGTGTTTTAGATATTTCTAATGATAATGATTTAAACACGTATACGCCAGAAGATGACAGACCTGTACCGTTCCGCAATATGATCTATATTGGTGATGGGCTGACAGATGTGCCTTGTATGAAGCTTGTAAAGATAAATGGCGGTTATTCTATTGCAGTGTTTCAGCGAGGAAAGAAGAACAAGGTAGAAGATTTGATAACCAACAATCGTGTGAATTTTATTGAGCCCGCTGACTATTCTGAAGGTTCAGATTTGGATAAAACCGTTAAGCTTATCTTAAGCAAAATGGCGATGGTAAATGATCTTACCCAAAAGACTAAATCTCAGTTAGTTAAAATTGGGAAGGCGTAAATGAAAACATATATTCATACTCTTTTATTTGCTTCTTCCCGGATTGCTTTTCTCAGGTTTATTCTGATATGACTTATTTATAGTGGTTTTTTGTTTGAGTGCATCCGGGAGTTTATAATGCATCCAAGCGGATGATTTCCGCAAAGTCTTGTATATATCAGAGATGGCGTTTACTGCATCAGCAAATGAAATACGATCTTTCTTGCGAAGAACATATTGATTCTGCATGATATCGTAAGCATTCATTACATCGCGGTTATTTGCAATGCCTGTGAAAAAAGAAAACTCCTGTGGCGTTATACCAGGTATTCCATCCAATCGGCCGGACTCTTCTTCCATTCGTATATCAAGAAGGTGAGCCATAAGATCATCATTGTTATACAAGTTCTGTATCCTTGGCAGCTTTGCCATAACAGCTAGATCATACACATGTTTTGCTGCCTCAAACGCACGATGAGGATCCTTTGAAGAGCGTGTATAGGCTTCTGCCGCAAATAACTTGTCAATATAGGCCCGTTCCAGAGATATGGTCATAATAGGGAACGGCTTTACATCATATTGGCTTTCAAGAATGGATTTCTGTTCATCTGTGGCATAGTTGTAAAGCATGGGGGCAATTTCCATGCTTTCAACCGGTTCACTGATAGTAAACGATGTTGCTTCTATCTTAAGTCTTCCAAAGCGTTGTAAAGCATCGTTTTCATCGTAAACGGTTACAGGATCATAATCATATACAGTTATGATCTCTGATCTGTTGGTCCTTCCTTCTTCACGATTCCTGGGTAGTACGGAATACTTTTTAGTAGCATTTTCCAATCTTTTATCACTTTGTGATCTGCTGCATTCTCGTGTATCTACAGAGAGATCTATGTCTTCTGAGAAGCGATTTATCATTTTAAGAGCCTTATAGAGAGCGGTGCCGCCTTTGAAGTAAGCAGGAAGACCTTCTTGTTGCTTAACAGATAACTCTTTTAGTACGAGAGTCACATAATAGTCCTTTTCCAGCACATCTTCACGAATACCACTTTGCGCACGAACAGCATCTATAAGGACTCTAAATGCGGCTTTATCCAGATGTAATTTCATGCAATCATCTCCTTTTCAGCTGCAGTTTGTGCCAGTTGCAGTATTGTTCTTTGCGGATAATACTTATTAGCTAGAGCAAGAAGCAAGTCATATCTCAGTTTTTTCTTTTCGATATAAGAAGCAAGAATCCTATAGGGGTCTTCTACGTCGATTGGGGTGCGATTCAGCATTTCCAGAACATCCAGAAACTGAAGATAATCTTTATTTTTCCGTGTAATGATTACTTTAGGAGGGCAAACCGAAACATTGAGCTTTTCATCGCGACGCAAACATTCTTTTACTGCATTAGTAGCGATTAATCGAGCATTAGGTAATTGCGTTGTTAATCCCAGCTTATATAATAATCTGGCACCGGTTTCATAGCCTTGGTCATTATCCATGTACTTACGCAGTATAAGTAATTCCTTATTTATGCCGGTTTCTCCAAATGGTGTTTCTTCAGTACGATAATAGATACCTTTCTGAAAGAACCTGAGATTAGGTATCTGCTTCCGTGTCATAATTCGTTTCATAACTACGGCAACAGCAGCGTTAGCTTTATCAATAGGCAAGTTATAATCTTTCATGACCATATTTCCAATATCCGCAACAAAGATAGGTGCAGAAAAAGGACATTTCTTTATATATTCAACTACATAATTATAATAAGTCATAGTAACGCCCCTGATATATTCTTTCCGATATTTGCGATTGAATACTATAAGTATTATATCAAATGATGGGTATTTCACAATATTAATATTTTTTATATTTATTTCGTTAATTTGCAGCAATGACGACTTTTGAATGTGAACGATTAATTCCAAACTGGATCATCATCGCTAATAATACCTTCGGCGGCCATTCTCCCGAGTCGTTTTAAAGCATCCATATCTTCTCTGTTGATTTTGAAGAAAGAATAGTTATCTGTTTTAAAATCATAAAAGACTAAACCAGACCAATGTATTAATGCTACGAAGTCATATTTTCCATTGTTTACAAAAGATAGGCCTTTGCCCCATTGTTTATCGATAAATAGAGGACAATCAATTAATATAGCTAAGCCGATGCATTGAAACCTTTGGCGATAGATATCTGCTTTTGTAAGCTTCTTCGAAAATGCTGTTTGGACATGTTTCATGTCACTTTCCGCATTTCCAATTGGATAATCGATTACATAACCATCAATATTGCCGCCATTTTTCTTAATTTTTTGTAGAATCTTTTCCTTTTCAACTTCAGAATTTGAATGACGGTATTTAATGCTTTCACCTGTAATAATATGATTAGAAGCGGATTCTCCCGAAGTAACTTCTACACCTAATTTGCCATCGGTGTCTTGTAAATCCGGGGATTCATCTTTATGCAGCATTGAGAATCGTTCAGGTAATGCGTATTTGAGAATTGCAAGAGTTGTATATTCTTCGGATTTTTTGATTAGTTCCGAAGGCAGCGGTTTTGTAACTGGAAAGTTCCTTATTTCATCACGTATAAGCATATATTTGAATGAATCTCTCAAAAACAGTTAAGATTTGATCTTTTTCAGAAAAAACATAGTTTTCTTGGCAAGTAATATAAGATTATTATCCGGTTACATTGAATCTGCAACCGGACATTATCCTTTCTTATTTATTATAAATACGCAAGATTATTTCCTTAGGTTCCTTATCTAAATCGATATTGTTCTGAACCCTGTAACTATTTGCAAACGATCTTCCGGTTGTTGTTATTCTAAATTCAGAATCTGATGCTGATGAGTTAGCTAGTTCAATGTAATGTTTATCCTCTAATACTTTTTCAACATCAAACCAGAAAAATCGAGCAAATGGTCCTAAATTTGATAACATATCATTTGTTTTAAATGTATTGTTTTGTGAGTTTTCACAAGCAAAAACCAGCAAAACACAAGCTGTAATTTCAACAAAATAAGGATTTCGATAATCAAAATTACTACGCATAATATTTTCCTCCCTCGATTTTTACGCGCATTAAAATATTTGAGCATTGATACTATACTAGGCTATCTTTATCTTATTCTGAATTCATACTGTTCACCTCCTAATTCGTTTCTACATATAATAACGATTGGCAAGAATGTAAAAATGCTTCAAGAGCCCGTAAAATGTGGCGTGAAAGCGACGCTGTGGTAAACATAATGTTAATTTGGATAAGACATCATGATGAATTCACTGAAAATGGCATTCAGAATTAACTCGTGTGACGAATTAAACTATAAATATAACTCGACAACTTGAGTTAGACGAGTTAAAATCTGAGTTAGAAAGACTTGGAGGTAGTTATCATGCGAACTATACCAAATAAAGAAACCTTAGAAATAGAGTTCAAAAGTGATATTAAATGCTATCCAGATCATGATCTGATCGAGGAAATCGTTGGTATGACGAATACCGTAGGTGGAACTTTATATCTTGGTATCGAGGATGATGGCTCTATAACCGGTGTTCATAAGAAACATAAGGATGCTGTTGGCGTAGCGGCCCTAATTGCTAATAACACAGTTCCGCCTATTGCGGTAAGAGCAGAAATAATAACGGAAGAGAAGGATATTCTTAAGATAGAGATACCTAGAAGCAGGGCAATTGTTTCTACATCATCAGGCAAGATACTTCGTCGAAGGTTAAAAATGGATGGAACACCTGAGGTTGTTCCGATGTATTCATATGAGATTCCTTCAAGGTTATCAGAATTGGGTTTATTGGATTTTTCAGCGCAGCCGCTCCCTGGTGCCACTATTTCGGATCTGGATCCGAATCAGAGAGTCAGACTTAGAAAGATTATTCAGAACAGACAGGGCGGCGAAAAATCATTGTTGTCTTTGCCGGATGATGAATTAGATATTGCACTTAGACTTGTAACAGAAGTAGGGGGAAAGTTAACTCCTACAGTTACCGGAATGCTTTTGATTGGAAGGGAAGAACGTATTCAAGAGTTAATGCCAACAGCCAAGTCGACATTTCAAGTCTTGGAAGGAACAGCTGTCAGGATGAATGAAGATAGCACTAAACCTCTTTTAGAGGTTTTTGAAAACTATGAGATGTATCTGAAAGCATGGAATCCTGAGCGTGAAACGGAATACGGTTTATTCAGGATTCCAATTCCGGAATTTGATTGGGCAGCTTTCAGAGAAGGGTTAGTCAATGCCTTCTGTCATAGAGATTACACAATGATTGGTGATGTGCGAGTCCTTATTGATGACGAGGGTTTAATTATTAGTAATCCTGGTGGATTTATAGATGGTGTGAACTTGAAGAACTTACTGACGGTGGAACCCCACGGAAGAAATCCTGCGCTTGCAGATGCAATGAAGAGAATTGGGTTGGCAGAGAAAACCGGTCGAGGAATTGATCGTATCTATGAAGGATCTATTATCTTTGGCCGTCCCTGGCCTGATTATTCAGAATCCACAAGCAGGACGGTAAAACTCTTTATTCAGAGAGCAAAAGCAGATCTTCCGTTTGCAAAGCTTGTAGCAGATGAGCAAAACCGTCAGGGCAAACCGTTGTCCATATACACGTTGATGATTCTTTCATTATTGAAAAATGAAAGAAGATGCAATATCGATAGAATGATTGAGATTACCAATCTTAGTGAAAACAAAGTGCGATCAGCGGTCGAAAATATGATCGAAATGGGATTGGTCGAAGCATCTGGCAATGGTAAAAATCGGTCGTATATTTTGGGAAAGAAGATTTACCGCGAGATTAATGAATCCATTCAATATGTGCGCCAGACAGATATAGACAGTATTCGTTATCCTGAATTGGTGCTGAAGTTGGCCCGTACGCAGAATGGCATCATCACGAAGCAAGATATATGTGAACTGTTAAAGATAACTCCATCTCAAGCATATACATTAATTAAAAAACTCCAAAGCGAGAATAAGATATATTTGTTGAACGGCGGGAAATATACAAAATACAAAGTTGTTGAATAAAGTTTAACTCGTTTTAACTCAATTAAGATGACGAATTAAATATGAGTTAAACGTAAGTTTATTACATAATAAGGGTAGTTTATATAGGCTGTACTTGAAATATCTGAATTTCTATATCGATTGAGAGAATTAGAAATCGATTTTGATGACACTAATAATATTAGTATTTGCAAAGAACTGTATAAGAGAAGATGACAATGAAAATGTAGTTGCGGACGAGAAAGATGATAATGAAGTATGTTGATATAATAGAACAGATAGAGGCACAAATTATAAAATCAAATCCTAAGTTCAAATGAGTTTTTCAAAACGGAGGGAATAATGGAAAAGACTAACATGGTAATAGCTTTCATTTTTGATAGCGGAAAACTCGGAGACAGCTTTTATGGTCGAGTTGTATTCGAACACATGTTGAAGGACAAGGAAATTGCTAGTAATACTATAAAGACAGTCATTTCAACCGGCGATTTGTCAATCTATAGCACTTATATTGATATAGAACCATATTTAATAAATGATGAAATCTGCACTGTTGAAATTGACAAATTGGATAAAACACATCCATTTACAGATTATCCTTATTGCTGGATTGTTGAGGACATAGATATTTGTGTTGCTCAGAATATTGATAAGCGTTTAAAGGATACATTACCTGGCTATATAGGTATTACTAAGATCGACCCTTTAAGTGAAGATGAATATAAGCAGTTCTGGAAAAAGTTACCACGAACATTTGCAATTTCTGGTAATAAGATACTCGTTTTTCAGAATCCAGAATTAACATCACCTTTTATATTTGAAGAATTATCTAAAAAACTTGGTTATGATGTTGAATATGTCCCAGAAGCTGAGTATTTGCCAATTGAAGATTCAAGTGTTAAACAATCGTCTTTTGTGACTTGTGAAGCGGATCGTTACATCAAAGGCGGCAAACATTCAAGAAGCAGTATTGAAGGTGGTGCTATGTGTGCTTCTATAGATAAACGATGGAGTTTTAAGAATTTTAATATGGTAGCTGAATTGGATATTTCCGGTGAGTTTATCTATAACGGAATACACAATATCTATTCCATATCACATTTTTCAAATGATGGTTCAACTTTTTGCGCATTATATAATATTTCTGTTGGTATAGAGAGACTTCAAAAAATAGTTTATGTGTTGTGGGGTATGGACTCATATGATAATGATGAAGAGTTTGAGAGAAGTTTAATAACTCATAGTCATACTGGGTTAAGAGATAGAATTATTGAAATTCTAAATGAATCAGGTAAAAAAATATCCTTTTGTGAAAGGGAAAATGATTTATTTTCAATTTTGCAACATTTCTATAATCATACAAGATACTCTCGATTTAATGTTGAGGGTGATTGGAATGAAGAGTTAAGCCTGTTAAGAGAGTTTGCAATCAAATATGATCTTATAGATAAAAGTAGAGATTGGTATCCCGAAAGTTATTTGGTCGCGACGCCTGAAATGAAAGAGATAATAGGGAGAACAATAGGATCGATCTCACATAAGTTTTTTAATTTGATAAAAGAAGGTAGCAGCAGGAATTCCACGTTTACATATGAATTAAGATCTGGATCAAAGGCAGAAAAAATCTTTCTTGGTAAACATGATAAAAACTCATTAATGCAAGTTCAGATAGATGAGAGTATAGCGTTAAAGGAGTTGTTAATATATTTCAGAAATTCAAATACAAAAAATGCATTTTTACACTTTGTGGATGAAATTGAACCTTTGGATTTTGATCCAGCGATGGCAGTAGAATACCTTGAAGAAATATTTAAGGGTGAAATCCCACAAACTCTTATTGATGATGTTGAGTGCATGTATGTAGATAATAATGTGAATATAGGAGATAGGATTCAGTTGATGG
>JAGCGE010000062.1 GCA_017649745.1 Clostridiales bacterium
ATACGTTCGATATAACGCATGCTGCTCTCTGAATAATATGGTTCAGCAGTGATCTCAAACGGGATCCTTCTCTCATTTCCGACTTTCTTGGCAAAAATGGTAAAAGCTGCGCTCATTGATAAGCCCATATCAGCACATGCGCTTTCCATCTTCTTCTTAACATCTGCATCTAACTTAAAGTTAACATTAACAGTCTGTGCCATGATCACCACTCCTTTCTATAACAATATTATAAAAGCTTATAAAGAAATATACAAGAAGTTTTCTTTACTCTTTATTTAAGCTCGATAGAAAACACCAACACAAACTGCTGTCAAACATACAGCGATGAAACATGAAAAAACTTACACTCATCGCCAAAGTGATTCTCATAATTCATCAGCGCGCGATGGTCATCATCAATGTAGATGAAAGCACCGTACTTCTCTCTGATCTTCTCAAGATGGATGATCTTGTCGTCGATCGAAGTCGCCATGATAATGCTTTCGAGAGGGATCGAAGGATAGAAACGCGCGATCTGCTCTTTCTTGAAAGACAGCTCGATGTCATTATGCATACGTGACAGGATGTAGATGTCGTTCTTCAGTCCCGCCACCCACTCGGTCATGAACCCGATCGGCTCAGTCTTAAGGTTCTCGCCACGCTGCATCGCCGCCAAGAGCGATTCCGGTGTCTCGCCTCTCATGTTGATCCTGTCTTCATACCAGCGCGCTTCAAAAAGCACTCCGTCGTAGTCGAAGACGACCGGAATGCTATTGTTTTCGATAAGGGTTAAAAGATACTTGTTCATGTATTCTCCTCGGCTGAGAGTTTATTGATGACCTTGATGTCATCCTTGAGATTGCGGTAGGAGATCACGATCATGATGACGTGTGTTACCGCATATCCCGAAAGCGTGCATATAAATGCCGCAGGATACTTGTGGAGTTGCCACAGAAGCATTGTAATACCTACGCAGACTGCTGATGTTATCACAAAATAGATGACGCTCTGGATGATAAATCCGATGCGCTCAACTTCAAATATGTAGGCCGCTGTGGCAAATGTCACTCCGATGACTCCATAGAGCAGGATGTTAACGTAAGCGGCGATCGTTATTGACGGGAACAGAGCCACATAATCAGGGGACATCGAGTTGAAACCTGTCTTGCCGCTCAGGTTGACTATGATATCTATTATCAGATTGACTAAGGCTCCTGCAAAAGCGGATATGGCGAAGCTCATCAGGCCTCGTTTAATGCATTCTTTCATAGCCTGTCCTCCATTCGTTCTCTGGCAAGCTTCTCCTTGATCTTAGATACGTTCCTTCGTGATACATATGTCTCATAGCCGTTCTTCAGAACGAGCCTTATCGTTCCCGTAAAACTCATATCCATGTATTTGATCTTTCGTAGATTGATTATCTCTGATTTGGATATCCTGACAAAATCGATGTCGCCGAGATCTGTTTCCAGCTCATAGAGTTTACGCTGGACGGTAAAGCGGCCGTCATTAGTCAGAACGATGACCTTTTGCCCTTCAGCCTGAGCTGATAAGATCTCACCTTTACGGAGCATCCGTTTGTTGCCCTTCTCGTCAGTGCCGGCAATATTCTTGTCATAGATCTCGTGGAGCTCGCCGACAACAGCCCTGACCTCTTCCGTCAGGGCGTTGTTACATACGTGGAGTTCCATCTCCTGATATTTATTGTCGATATCCGTCAGAATCTTCATATATCGAGTATATCATTTACCTCTGGTCTGCGCGCATCTTATGGCAGAAAACAATGCTTCCGAGAACCGTGAGCACAATGGCTGAGAGTATGGTTACCAGGAAAGGAACGACAAACTCCTTAAAGCCGAAATCAAGTGTGATCGATGCGCGGGCAAGCTTAGTTGAGTAGAAGAAAGGAAGGCATCTTCCGATCTTAAACATGATTCCGCCAGCTCCCTCAATATCGAACCATATGCCTCCGAGCATAGCTCCTACCGAGATAATGATGGAGCAAAGTCCCGGAGCAGCCTTATCGTTAAAGATGGTTCCGAACAATAATCCGATAGCTGAGAACATCAGTGCCGACGGCATTACGACAACTGCCGTAAGAAGTAGTCCTCCGATGCTGATATCGGTATCGACTATTTTCGAGATGATCACAGAAGAAGCAAATGAGAGGAGCACCTGAACAAAAGCTACACCGATCATCGGAAGCAGATATCCGAATACGAAATTTCTGCTCTTCATCGGAGAGGAATAAAGCCTTGTAAGAAAAGCGCCTCCTCTGTCCTTTGCGACTGCTAATGCCGTAAAGAGCATAACGAACATCTGACCGAAGATCGCTATGCCGCCCGAGAGGTTGTCGAGCCTGAAAAGTGTTTGACCAGCTTCTTTCGGAATAGTTGAGTTAACTATCGTCATGATGATGAGCATTACGATAGGAAATGCTGCGCAGAAGATCCAGCTTAGCGGGTCTCTTGCTACTTCGATGAGATTTCTCTTAGCAAATACGATTGTCTTTTTCATAGTCTTATCTCCTTATACCCTGCTCTCCGCGATGCTTACGAAAACATCTTCCAAGCCCTTCTTGCCTGTCATGTTTTCGAGCTCTTCGAGAGTACCAATAGCCATTGCCTTACCGTCGTTCATGATCACGATCCTGTCAGCGAGCGCCTCTGCCTCTTCCATGTAGTGAGTTGTGAGGATTATCGTAATATCGCTCTTGAGCTTCTCTATCTCTCTCCAGAGTTGCCTTCTGGCAAGGACGTCGAGTCCCAGAGTCGGCTCGTCAAGGAACAGGACCTTCGGCTCGCTTATGACCGCCATCGCGATCGAGAGCTTTCTCTTCCATCCGCCTGACAGAAGCTTCGCCTTCTTATTCTCGTATTCTCCAAGCTCGAAAGCGCTGATCGTCTTCTTGACTGCTTCCTTCGCTTTCTCTCTCGAAAAGTAGATATCAGCCATGAATTCGAGATTCTCTTTTACCGTGAGGTTCTCAGCTACTGATGTATCCTGAGGCGAGACACCGACTACTCTTTTTACTTCTTCGGAATCATTAAGGACATCATGTCCCATGACCTCAGCCACACCGCCTGACGGCTTTGTAAGACATGTAAGCATCTTGACCGTGGTGGTCTTACCTGCTCCGTTGACTCCGAGAAGTGCAACGAGCTCGCCCTCACTGACTTTTAAGCTCAAGCCGTCAACTGCTGTCTTATCTTTATACTGCTTAACCAGATTCTCTGTCCTGATCGCATATGTCATAGTATCATCTCCTTTGTTATCGGTTTTCTTTGTTGAGCCGATATTACCTCAGGAGTGATATTCAAATATATAAAAACATCATGAACGGTATTTGGGGATATATGAGCGGTATTTCAACCGTGAAATACGATATTACACAGCATCTTCATAGACAAGGATATTCTTGCCGTGCTGCTTGCCGTAATACATGCGCTCGTCAGCCTTCTTTATGATGATCTCAGGCTCACTGTAACTGTCCTTATATTCCTCTATTCCGATAGTAGTCGTTACAAAGATCTGCTTATCGCAGAAGTTTGTAGGATTGGATTCGATGGTCTTTCTCAGTCTCTCGACCTTGCTCTTCGCCTGCAGGATATCACAGTCCTTAAGAAGTATTACAAACTCCTCTCCTCCCCATCTGCAGATATCACAGCCCGGAAGTTCCTTTTCGATTATCGTAGTGGTATGCTTCAGGACCTCGTCTCCTGCCTCATGACCGTAGGAGTCGTTGACGCGCTTGAAATCATCAAGATCGCAGAACGCAATACAGAATTTACCTGAATTCTCAGTGTACATAAGTGACTTAACGAGCGGAAGGAATCCTCTGCGGTTCAAAAGATTAGTCAAGGCATCTTCATGCGCATCCATAGAAAGCTGCTTGTTCCTCTTCTCGAGTGTGGTCACCGTATTCTCACTCGAAAAGATGTACATAGCATTATAGAACATCGTCGAGAATACCATGACGAATGCAGAGAAGACTACCAGTATCACCATCATTGTCTGATCGACTTTATAGAGAGGTTCAACTTTATAAAACACGCTGTAAAGGACTGCGAAGGTTACAAAGTTCATCAAAAGAGTTACGACAACGATAAGTCTTTTCATACCCTTAAGAAGGATACATCCAAAGTAGATTATTATAGGAACTATCGAAAATAAGAAACAATATGTTCCGCAACGAAGACCGATGAAATATGTTGAGATTATCGCGTATCCGGTGACTTCGATTATGACTGCCGTATAGACAGATACGATATGATCCATTCTACTCAGAATAAAGCAAACAATATAGATAGCTACGCTTATACAGTTAACGATCACCATCGGTATAACATCGGCGATCAAAAAGAGAACTAACAGAGCCACATGAACAAGGCCGACGATACTTACTGTAAATGAGAATGCATCATGTACAAGGAAACGGAAGAGTTTGGTTAATAATCCGGATTCTGCATTTCCTTGATTAGTCCTGGTCTCGTTCATATAGATATCCTGCTCTGTTTCGCTCTGCTCAGACGCCATTCTTACCTTATATAAAGAGAGTACTTCACTCTTTGAGAATTCGCAACAAAGACGTTTTAATATATTGTGAATAATTGATTTTTCTCGTCACATTTTTGACACTAGATACAAGAAAAAAAAGAACAAAAAAGATCATCCTCTCGGATGATCTTTTTTGATTTCCATACTGGTGACCCGTACGGGAATCGAACCCGTCACTCCGCCGTGAAAGGGCGACGTCTTAGCCGCTTGACCAACGGGCCAAATATGGTAGCGGCAATGTGATTCGAACACATGACCTGCCGGGTATGAACCGGACGCTCTGGCCAACTGAGCTATGCCGCCA
>JAGCGE010000063.1 GCA_017649745.1 Clostridiales bacterium
TATCCTTCTTAAGAGAGGCCTCGCAAACACGATGAAGGAGTTCCTCATGAGTGCCGAGTACATTATGGCAGGCGGAAACGAGAACATCATCCTTTGCGAACGCGGAATAAGAACTTACGAGACATATACGAGAAATACATTAGACCTGTCGGCAGTTCCTATGCTCAAGGAACTTTCACATCTTCCTGTTATCGTCGATCCGTCACATGCGACAGGTATCGCGAGAATGGTTAAGCCGATGGCTATGGCAGCTGCAGCATGCGGTGCTGACGGCCTTATGATAGAAGTACATAATGATCCTATGAATGCTCTTTGTGACGGTGCACAGTCACTCACACCTGAGCAGTTCGACGACGTAGCAAAACGCGTAATGAAGATTCGTGAGGTGATCTGACATGAAGGTTGGAATCGTAGGTCTGGGACTTATCGGAGCATCATTTGCTAAGGCTTATAAGGAAGCCGGCCATGAAGTCCTTGTTCGCGATATCGATCCGTCAGCAGTCATCATGGGTAAACTGTCAGGTTTTGTTGACGGCGAACTTTCCGAAGAAGAACTTAAGACATGTGATCTCGTTATCGTATGTCTGTACCCTGAAGCAGCTGCAAAGTATATCGAAGATAACGGCAGCAACTTCAACAAGGAAGGACTTGTCATCGATGCCTGCGGTAACAAGCGCATCGTTTGTGACAGAGCTTTCAAGGTAGCAGAGAAGTACGGATTTACTTTCGTCGGCGCACACCCTATGGCAGGTAACAAATATTCAGGTTTGAAGCACTCGAGAGCTACAATGTTCAACGGCGCTCCGATTGTGTTGGTACCGCCTGTTTTCGATGATATGAACCTGATAGACAGAGTAAAAGAAGTTCTGGAACCGTGTCAGTTCGGCACGTTCTGTCTGTCACATGCGGATAAGCACGATGAGATGATCGCTTTTACATCCCAGATGGCACACTTAGTCTCAAATGCATATGTTAAGAGCCCGACGGCCTCTGAGCACCACGGATTCTCGGCAGGCAGCTACAAGGACATGACGAGAGTTGCATGGCTCAACCCGTCCATGTGGTCTGAGCTTTTTATGGAGAACAAGGATAATCTTATAAAAGAGATCGATTGTCTCACGACTGAACTTAATAAGTACAAAGAAGCTATGGAAAATAACGACGTCGAGACGCTTAGAAAGCTTCTCGAAGATGGACGCGACAGAAAGGAAGAGCTGGACGGCTCCAAGAAAGACAGATGAGAAGGATCAAAGTTAAAGTAAGAAACGGATATGTTGTCATGGTCGGCCGCGATCTTCTGAAGGACTGCGGTAAGTTCATCCAGACAGGTGATACGAGGATCAAAAAAATCTTTCTCGTAAGTGAGACAAATGTCGCACCTCTTTATCTCGAGAAGACGAAAAAGAGCTTGGAAGATGTCGGCTTTGAAGTTGTCGAATATGTTTACGAAGCAGGCGAGAAGAGCAAGAACTTAAGCGAGATAGCTAATATGCTCGGACTTCTTGCCGAGAACGGATTTACAAGGACTGATGCAGTTGTAGCATTAGGCGGCGGCGTTACGACCGACATGGCAGGCTTTGCCGCATCCATCTATCTTCGCGGCATCAAGGTATACCAGATCGCTACGACTCTCCTTGCACAGGTTGATGCATCTGTCGGAGGAAAGACAGGCGTTGATCTTAAGGAAGGTAAGAACCTGGTGGGCGCATTCCATCAGCCGTCACTTGTAATCTGCGATGTTGATCTTCTGAAGTCCTTAAGCAACGAGGTCTTCGCAGAGGGTATGGCTGAGGTTATAAAATACGCTTTCATAAGCGACAAGGATCTTTACGAGAAGCTCAGGACCAAGATCGACAAGAATTCTCCTGAACTCGAGGATGTAGTCGCCAGATGCGTCGAGCTCAAGGCTTACGTAGTCGAGCAGGACGAACTCGATAACGGACTTCGTCAGACCTTGAACTTCGGACACACGTTAGGTCACGCCATCGAGCGTAACAGCAATTTCACCGTATCCCACGGCTACGCTGTTGCCAAGGGAATGGCAATGATCTCACGACATAGTCCTATCTATAACGAACTTGTCGAGATGATCAAGCTCTATGATCTTCCTTATGAGGATGATTCCACGTTCGAGGACCTCCTGGGCGGTATCATGAACGACAAGAAGAAGCGCGGTTCCAAGATAACCGTTGTCCTGGTCAACGAGATCGGCAAGGCTGAGCTTAAGACCATCGAGCCTAGTGAACTTAAGGGGTATCTATGAACCGTGACATAACCATCAAGA
>JAGCGE010000064.1 GCA_017649745.1 Clostridiales bacterium
GTAAATATCTAATTTAGCCATTCTTTTGTCCTCCCGTCGCATTACTTAGCCTTTACGGATGACTTAACTGTTACCAAGCCACCCTTAGGGCCTGGGATAGCTCCTCTAAGAACGAGGATACCCCTCTCGCCGTCAACCATAACGACGCTCAAATTCTGAACTGTGCAATTTACCGCACCCATGTGTCCAGGCATCTTCTTGCCAGGGAGAACACGTGCAGGTGTGGAGTTAGCGCCCATGGAACCAACTCTTCTGTGGTACATGGAACCGTGGCCTGAAGGACCACCCTTCTGTCCGTGACGCTTGATGTTTCCGGCATAACCTTTACCCTTTGAAACACCGCTTACATCAACGTGGTCACCGACACTGAACATATCGGATACCTTGATTTCCTGACCGAGAGAATATTCCTCATCAGCCTCGAACTCACGGATATACTTCTTTACCTCTACGTCAGCCTTTTTGAACTGACCAGCATCAGGCTTGTTAACGAGCTTAGCTCTTGTTGCGCCTGAAGCAACCTTAACGGCATTGTAGCCGTCTGTTTCAACCGTCTTGTTCTGGAGCACGTACATTGGCTCGCATTCGATAACGGTTGCCGGGATAACGTTGCCGTTCTCATCGAACAACTGTGTCATGCCGGACTTCTTGCCAAGAATGAATTTTGTCATCTTTTCTTTCCTCCTATATTGGTTATTGGTTCACATCGCTGTGAACATGACCTCGTACGGGTTTATTGGCATATGCCCGTCCGATTTAAGTCTGCCTGATTTCTTATTAAGCCTTGAGCTCGATAGAAACACCGGCAGGCATGTCAAGCTTCTGAAGTGCTTCAACAGTCTTGGATGTTGGAGCGAATACGTCGATCAAACGCTTATGTGTTCTCTGCTCGAACTGCTCACGGGAATCCTTGTACTTGTGTGGAGAACGAAGGATCGTGATGATCTCTTTCTCTGTAGGAAGCGGGATCGGGCCGGAGTAGCTTGCGCCTGTGCGCTGAACTGCATCGATGATCCTTGCTGCGCTCTGGTCGAGGAGCTCGTGATCATAAGCCTTAATCTTGATTCTCATCTTTTGTGTTGCCATGTTTTTTCCTCCATGTAATGCTGTATTTTATTCTCAACCTTCCCGGGCGTTTCTTTTGGTCCCAATCAAAAACCCAGGCAACCAGTTACTATTCAGATGAACAGCACTTTGGCCCTGGGCATGTGTCTTCCAAAACACACGCTGCCGGATCTATTAAGAATCGCCGACCTTGTGGTCGACTCGCTCCGTCGAAGTTACCCGCAGATGATGCGCAGCCCGCATATTGCGGCAATCTCCGATTTCTTAGCTGATGCGCCTAAACGCGCTCGATTAATATATCACGGTTCGGAAGTGAATGCAAGTATATTCGGAAAATTTCTTAAAATTCAGTATTATCAGAGCTTTTGCGCTCTTTTTCGAAAAAGATAAAAGGTATTATAACACCTTTTGACCCTTATTCCAGTCTTATCTTTTTTTCGATAACATGACTTATCTTGTCGATCAGCTTGTCGAGGCGGATGATCTTGAAAAGCCATGCTCTCAGGAAATCGATGAGAGAGCAGACGATGAAGATAGCCAAAACGATACCGAAGCAGTACGGGATAAATACCGGCGAGTCAACAAACTTGGTGCTGCCGATCTTCTCCCAGATGAAGTCACGGTAGATAAAGAATGTATGGATATAAAATACACCGAAGGTGGTTTTCGCGACTTTGACAATGAATCTTCCGAGACGGCCGTCCTTGATCTTGACGTTAAGGAAGAATGCGAAGATTCCCACGGATGCCACAGCCACCGGCGAGGAATTGTATGTGTAGAAAAATGTTCCCTGGATCTCGTAGTTTCCTGAGATGAGGTGATAAAGGTCCATGAAGAACTTGGACATAGGAACGAGGATCAGCATGAGGCACATGATGGTGATGACCGCGCTTCGAAGCTCGACCTTATATTTTCCTATATAAGCTGCGATGAGATAGACGTATATGAACCACAAGACGGAGTAACCCGCATTTACAAGGAACGGATCCGCGTTGAAAAATACCGACGGCATTACTGAGAACGCCAAAAAAAGGATCCCCAGGATGCTTCTGTGAGTAGCCTTATCGATGTTCCTGATCGCCGCGTTAAGGATAGGGGTCAGGAATATAAGAACGAAGTAGATGGAGATGTACCAGTTGTTTCCGCTGAATATCGGAAGGAGCTTCGAGAAAGTGACCGCGTTGAAAAGCGACGGCTTGACGATGAAGGTTATTCCTCCGATGACTATGGTGTAAAAGAGTATCTGCGCATAAAGGGAGACTACCCTCCTCCACTTGAACTTGGTCCTCCACAGGAAATAGCCGGAGATCAGCACGTAGCTGTTTACGGATGTGTAGCATATGGCTTCCATTATCCAGGTGAAGTAATAATTTACTCCTCCGGTCACGCTCAGAAGGACATTGCCCTGTGTAAAGAGATGGAGCATTATGACCATGAGCATGGAGACGATCCTCAAAAGTTCGAGGTTCGGCATTCTGGTCGAATTGGTCTTTTCAAGTGTGCTCATCTTGATCCTTCTCCGTTAAGCGTTCTTATGCTTCTTATTATAATATTAATCCACTAATAATTTCTTCACGTCTTCGCTGGTGAAGTGATACTTCCTGTCACAGAAGTGACACTCGATGTCTATGCCCTTCGGGTCGTTGGCGAGCTCCTCTAAGTCGGCGCGGCTCAAAGTCGCCAGTCCCCTGCTCATCTTCTCCTCCGAGCAGTTGCACTTGTAGCTTACGTCCGATCCGCTCAGGAAACACACCTTAGGATCTCCGAGGAACATATCGATTATCTTTTCCGGATTAAAGCCCTCGTCCATGAGGAAAGTGATGTCCGGAAAGCCCCCGTTAGCGCGCTTCTCGATATAGTCGATGTCTTCTTCCGTGGCACCCGGCATGAGCTGAACGATAAGTCCGCCTGCATTTCTTACGCCGTTTCCGTCCATCTGGACGCCCAGTGCTACGACCGAAGGTGTCTGCTCGGAACTGGCGAGGTAATAGGTAAAATCTTCCGCGATCTCGCCCGTCATGAGTTCTACAGAACCTACGTAAGGCTCGCGAAGACCGATGTCCCTTATGACCGTGAGCATTCCCTTGCCCACGGCTTCGCCCACATTGAGCTTGCCCGGCTTATGGTAAGTGCTCTCCACGTCAGCCACGATCGGGTATGCCCTCGCGTGACCCTTGGAGTCGCAGACACAGGTCATGCCCTTCATAGGACCGTCGCTCTTTATTATCGTTGTCTGATTATCGTCGTCGCCCTTCATGTTTTCGGCGAGCATCAAAGACCCGGTGATGAACCTTCCGAGAGCCGCAGTTGCCACAGGCGAAGTCTTGTGGATGCGAAGCGCCTCATTAACGGTGTCCGTCGTCCTGATGGCAAAAGCCCTGACGTGCCCGTCAAGAGCGGTCGCCCTTACAAGGTAGTCTCTGTCGCTGTTTACTGGCGCGCCCGGTGCATGATAAAAACTCTCGTCGATCATTTTGTCTCTTTCCTGAAGACCAAGAATACGCGTTCGCCGTCCTCGACTTTGTCCACTAACTTAAGGCCTTCCTTTTCTCCTGTCTTTATGAAAAAATCCTCGTCATAGTATCTCTCTTCTATGACCCCGTCGTACCTTTCATAGGTCTCATCCTCTGTCTTCTCGAAAAGGGTCAGCTCCGCGAGGTTCATTCCCGTCTCCTCATCAAAACGGTTGTTCCAAAGAAGCGTAAACTCATCATAATCCTCGAAAAAGACCTGGTCTCCCAAAGTCTTGCTGAAGTGCTCATAGGTTCCGATGTCGAAAATGAAAAGTCCGCCTTCATTAAGGAAATTCCTGAACGACCCGAAGATCTTTTTTATGCCCTCTTCACCGGTGATGTGATTAACGGTATCAAGAAGGCTTACAAAAACATCACAGCTTCCGAAAAGGTCGATGTCAGTTATGTCCTGGCAAAGCCACAAGATCCCTTCGCCGATCTCCCTCGCGCTATCGAGCATCTCGACAGATGAATCGATGCCGATGACTTCATATCCGAGTTCCCTGAAATTGACGGTGACTCTTCCGTTTCCGCATCCGAGATCGCACAGGATCTTTTTTCCATCTTCCCCGTCGCCTTTTGCATTACAGTGCTTCTTTATGAGATCGTCGCATGTTTTCGAGAAATGCGAAGGATCAGCATCTTCCTGCAAAACGTCATAGTATGGCGATAGGATGTCATAGAAATTGTCCACGGGACCTCTCCTTTAAGGCAGATAACCGAGCGGATCTACCGCCGTTCCGTATTCTCTTACTTCGAAGTGAAGGTGCGGGCCGCTCGATGTTCCGGTACTTCCGACCTCACCGATGCACTCACCCTGAGATACATACTGACCGTTACTTACGTATACGTTTCTCATATGTCCGTACAATGTGGAAATGCCGTTTCCGTGGTCGATGATGACGTAGTTGCCGTACCCTGATCCGCCCGTATCCTGACCCGGAACAGGTGTATCGACTACGATTACCGTGCCGCTCTTGGCAGCCATTACGGAATCACCGTACCAAGCTCCGATATCGATTCCGGAGTGGAACTTCGTCGTATGATAGACAGGGTGCTCTCTGTATCCGTAGTAGGATGTGATCGTGGTGCACCATGTCGGCCACTGCATTCCGCTGCCGCCGCCACCGCCGTTGTTGGACGATGTCTGTGATGAGCTTCCGCCGCCGTTTCCGGAACTTGACTGCTGCTGAGCCTGCTGCTTAGCGAGCTGCTCGGCGTAAAGCTGATTCTGAAGTTCAGCGATCTCGGAATCAAGCGTTGCAGCGTAGTTATTAAGTTCGATCTCTTTCTGCTCAGCTTCGGAGATCTTGAAATTTACATCTTCCAGGGCCTCTGTCGTAACACCGATCCTTGACTCGAGCTCCTCAAGAGCCGCAGCCATCTCATCAGCAGTAGCCTGCATATCCTCAGCTTCCTGCAAAGCAACATCTGCCTGAAGCTCAGCATCATCCAAAGCGATCTGCATCATGTCAACAGCCTGACTGTCGGAATCAGCGATAAGAGAGATAAGCTCCATGTTCGTGAAAAAGCCCGCGATGGAATCGGATTCCAGAAGCACTTCCAAGGTGGATTTGTTCTGGTATTCGAACATTACGGAAACTCTCGTGGAGAAACGGATCCTCGTCTCCTCCAGATTGTTCTGTGATTCAATATATGTATCCAGCGCCTCAGCCTTGGCCGTAAGTGCAGCCGCGAGCTGATGGGAGATCTCCTCGTACTGAGCCTTCTGCTCTTCCGACAGACCCTCGAGTTCATCAAGCTCTACCTGAAGCTCGCTCTGCTCGCCTCTGAGCTCATTAGCCGTAGCCTCATACTCGGCTGCCGCCGCCTTCGCGTCGTCACGTTCTTTCTTCTTCTGTTCGATGTCCTCATCAGTAACCTTCTGATATCTCAGAAGGAAATTGTCGATCTTAGCATCAGCAAAAACCTTATACGGACTCGAAAACAATCCCGCAAGGATAAGTGCCACCGGTAAGATCAAAAGAAGATATTTAGCTTTACTAATGATTATCTTTCCCATAACTTATACCTTTACATACTTTCGAACTGCTATACCGCTGCCCACAGATCCGATGAGAACTCCCATGAGAACGCAAAGGATCAGAACCATCCACATAAGTGACTTATAAGGAAGAAGTGCATAATAAGACGACCAGTCGATACCAACCATCATCTTAATAAACAAAGCTCTGTAACCGATGATCGAGATGACCCACGCGCATCCTGCGCTTATAAGTCCGACGATGGCACCCTCGATGATAAACGGAACTCTGATATATCCGTTTGTGGCACCGACGAACTTCATGATCTCGATCTCGTACGCTCTGGAATAAACCGAGATCCTTACCATGTTGGAGATGATAAAGAGCGCCACCATGAAAAGTACCAAAAAGCTTGCAACCGTCGCGATATTTACGAAGGAAGTAGCTCTCGACAGAAACGACATGACGTTGCTCTCTTTTGCGACCTTGCTTACGCCCGGCAAAGTCGACAGATAACTTGCGACCTGATCGGCATTCGCAGGATCATCGATCCTGATATTAAACGTATAAGGAAGATATATCTCATAATCAAAAGAATCGAGAACAGAAGAACTTGATCCGAGGCTTGTCTTAAAGTACTCGTAGTTCTCAAAAGGATTTCTCTCGATCTGTTCGATGATATGTTCATTCTGAGGAATGAGGCTTCTTGTAGCCGCCAGATTCTCCTCGGAAACATTAAGCTGCATATATACCTCGATCGGAGGCTGCTGACTGAGCTTTCTCATGATGTTTCTCGCATTAAGCGAGAAGATGAAGAAAGCCGCCATAACAAGAAGCATAAGAAGGATCGTCGTTATCGAAGCGATCGTAACCAGAGGGTGTCTGATGATACCCTTAAAACCCTCTTTAACTGAATTTATAAACGCTCTGAAAGTCATTAATCCTCCTCGGAATCAAGCAGGTCGATATCATCAAAGGAGATCTCGGAAGCCCAGTTCTCAAGATCCTTCTCGGCCTTTGCTCTCTTTCCGTCCTTGTCCTCGTTCTTTATCTCGTTAGATGCCGATGACTCGAAAAGAAGTCCGTCCTTCTTCTCCTCATCTGCCTTTTCTTCAGTCTCCGGCTTTACTTCCTCAGCAGACTTTATCAAGGCCTCAAACTCAGCCTCTTCACCGCTGCTTAAGTTAGTATCCGTATCACCGAATGAGAAATCGGCATCCACATTACTGACTTCCATAGCGACAGGCTCTTCAGTGTCCTTCGTTATCTCGGAATCAGTATCCATATAGTCTTCGTAATCTTCCTGCCCGTGCTCGAAGCCATAGCCTCCGAACTCCGATGTAAGAGGATTAGCGACATTGCTCTCACCGCTATAATCACCGTACTCGTCATCACGTACGATATAACCCTGCTCGATCTCGATAACACGCTTTTTCATCTTATCAACAAGGTTACTGTCATGAGTGCAGACAACAACTGTCGTGCCGCCCTTATTGATCTCGAGCAGAAGCGCCATTATGTTCTCCGATGTCTCCGGGTCAAGGTTA
>JAGCGE010000065.1 GCA_017649745.1 Clostridiales bacterium
TAACGAGGAATATCGCGACCTTCTTTTTGACGTACGAAATCCTGAATCTGGGTCAGATGTTCATAGGCATAGTTGTCAAACTCTCTGGCTTGGTCAACTTTATCTTTATTGAACACGCCACTTTCTTCAGTTCCGAATTCGGCCATAACTTCGTGAAGATATCCAACTTCCGTAAGTTCGGCATGAAATTCAGCTTCCATTTCATCGGACCAATTTGGATTATGCGTACTTGGATGATAATGCTCATTATAATTAAGATCTTTGTTTACACATATTTGATAGAATGCGCCACGGTGACCGGTAGGCGTAGAAGATACGATAATTCTAATATCTTCACGTTCGGCGGCCAACATCTTAATATTTTCAAAATCGCCATCACCCATGTAGTCCATCTCGTCACAAACGATTAGATCTGCGCGCTGTCCACGTAAGGAAGCGCCACCAGAGTTAGAAGACGCACCCGTCGTAAATCCGAGTATCTTAGATCCGTTCATTAAACGTACGGCATATGGATTCTTCGTAGAAGATTCTACGAGATCTGATACTAATGGAGATGATCCAATTAATTCTTTTATTCTGTCAAAGATCAGTCGTATCTGGTTCTCATAAGGTGCGACAAACATAGCGACATATTGTTGATGTGTGCACACCTGGTAGATCGATTCCACGATCATCGTTTCTGTTTTCAACCCAAATATATTATTTGGGCCGGACTATCTCTTCCGTTGTCTCATTAAAAGTTATTCTTCTGCTATGTCGCTAGCTCCACTATAAATTAAGATAGAGCCAGAAGTTTTTTCTACGGTCGCTTTAACAGCACGATACTGACGAATCAGATCGGTCATCGCTTCCGTTAATCCTTCTTTGATGTCTAGGATGAATTCTTCGCCCTCGGCGATAACGTCCTGTAAAGTATCCGGAGTCCCATTAAATACGACGGAAGCAACAAATTCAGTTACCGGTAAGTCAATATCTACGGCAGTTCCAGATGTTGGATAATCTTTCAGGAGTTTAATTTGTGGTGCACCCAGTTGGCGGATGGCACGGGTCTCTTCTGTCGTGTTTCCAATTAAGGAAAGGTTAACAGTTAAAACGGAATCTTTTAAACTTTTAGAGAATCTTAAGTACATGTATTATCGGGCCCCTTAAAATAAAAAACGAGACAACGGGGTAGGCGCTAATAGTCTCTGAACCTTCCTATTATACAATAGGCTTGGCTGCGGATTATGAAGCTTAAGTCTAAAATTTAGACCTAAGAACCCTTCCCGCAATTCACTCTACCACGGCAAAAAATGCTTTACCGGTTCTTCGGCCGCATCTATAAACCTTACGACGACTTTGGTCTCTTAGCATTTCTGCCTGATACCAGCGCGCAGTCCAGGGGACATGTTTTTTCTGCGCGCCATCATAAGTAACTAGATGCGCCTTAGCCCATAAAACAGGATCGTTATGGATCTTCTTAAGAGTTTCTAACTCTACTTGAGATAATTTGTGAGCCATAGACTCCTCCTGTTTTTGGTTATATTAGTTATACTCCAAGAGCTTGTTGTCCATATAGCACAGCATTACTCTGTGAACCATGGGTTGCATTGATTCCAGCAATAACTGCCGTATTAGCTCCTAAGTATTTTATAGCTGTACTCATATCTTTACTGCCTTTAGTATTAGAAACTGGAATATCTTTTGTTGTTTCTAATGCTTTTTCAGTTTGTGCCGCTGCTTCTACTTGACCGCCAGATGGAACTTCTGCTTGTATTCCTTGCTGTGTAGTTACAGCTTCAGTTCTTTTTACTTCACTAGCCGCTTGTGCTTTAGCACCCATATTATTGTTTGCGGCAGCTACTTGTGCTGGTTGTGTAGTTCCGGTAGCAGTAACTCCAGCACCTTCAATGGGGGCTTTTTTAGGAATAAATTCATCAGGATCATAATCCCAATAATCAGAAGAGCCCTCATTTGCTCTGAGCATCTGTTTTTCTGAACTTAAAGATGTTTTATCGGCTGTTGTGGCATATGCTTCAGATCCTGTCATATTAGCACGATTTTTCATCTTGGATACGGCAGAATCTAATTCTTGTGTATTTTGTTTAATCGGCGCTTTTCCAAGATTTCCAAATCTTCCATTTCGCTTTGCAGCTTTAGCATATGTTTTATATTCAGCAGCAACTTTGGGTGTTTCTTTTGCAATAGCCTCTTCTATACCATTTATTAGAGAATAGTCTCCAGATACTGCTCCTAAAAGCTCTGAAGTATTTTTACTCGATAATGCAGCAGTTTCTTCAGCTGCAGTTGCAACAGAATCCCATGCTCCAGATGCAGCATTGCTAAGATTTTCAGTAGATGTATAATCAATGCCAGCCATTACTTTTCTTGAAGTAGGCTTAAATGGAGTTACCCAACGAGCTTCAGCTTCATTGCCAAAGCGCATTAAAGTTTTACCTTCTAGATTTCTATCATAAACTCCTAATGCTTTCCATCCAGCATCTTTTAATCTACGCGCGCCTATAGCTACATCTTTTGCGCCAGAAACAATTTCACTACCTAACGTTTTTAAGCCAGACCATAATCCCATTAGTTATCACCTATGCATATATCTGGCTTCATTTCCCATTAGTGTTTGTTGAAGCGCGTACTTAGATTGTTCGGCTAAGGCTAGCCCAGCTTGCCGCATTGTATATATCTGCTGTGAATCTACGAAAGTCTGATTTCTAAACGGACTTTGATCTCGCGCGGCCTGTTCATATTGACGAACGGTCTGCGCCATATTTACACCCTGTTCGATAGCAGCTTTCGGTAGAGCCGACGTTAATTGTAAGAAGGCATGTGTTTTCCATCCTAAGAATTCTGGAAGAATTAAGTCAAATGCTGTATGAGCAGCAGAACTTATTCGAGACATTCCTTCTTCTCTATGTTCTTTAAATTGGCTATATGCGAAGCCTAAAATAATAGCCTGATTTACCGGGCTAAATTTAATCTTAGAAGTCGCATTAGCTCCACTATTTGGTGGTAGCGGTTGTTGAGTATTAGCTGCCATCTATATTAACCTCTTCTATTTTTGTTCATCGCGAATACTAAGTCTCCCGTTGCACCCGCATCTATAGCAGAATTATAATAATTTGCTTCATTATATACTGCTTCTTGGTCATACAATATATCGTTTTTCAGCGCGTTATTATTTTCGCCGAAGAACTTAGTATAACCAATTGCTGGCGTAGCAGTCGACATTTGTCCGGATGGCGTACCTAAACGACTTTCGTGCCATCCTTCTACTGCGCCTGTTACGGCATTTTCTATGCCCCAGGCAGCGACGAGGACTTTACCTGTCGTAGTAAAGGGAACGCCCTGGGAAAAACCGTTAAAAATTTCTCCAGACTTAAGACGTTTTTTAAGTTGTTCAGCAACGCCTAAAGTATGACTCGTACCCGTTAAGATACGAGATCCATGTATCATCGTATCTTCTAGAACGTTACCTAGCGCCTTTCCGATAGCGCCCATAATTAAATACCCGGGAGGCCAGCAATATCGGGATTACCCGCAGAATCGTGAGTCAGGCCACCAACAACGCTAGCGGTTAAACTAGCTCCAGCATAAGCACCAGCAATTTTTTTAGTTTGAATATTTTTCAAAGCCCAATTTCTAGCACCCTGTGTACCTTTATCAATTAAGAACGTATCGGCAAGACTATCGACAACGCCGTATCCCTGACCACCGTGATAATAACGAGATATTGCTTCAAATGGAGAAGTTAATGAAATAGCAGTCTGATGTAATGCACTAAATCCATTAATTCCCTGATTGCCTTTAGCAAATGTACTAAAATTTCCAGTTACAAGATCGTCTAAATGTTGAACAACTTTTGTTCCTATATTTTTTACTGCGCCCATAATTTTTATCCTCTTATCTTAATTGATTTGCGAGATCTAAAATCTGCATATCTCGTTGCATTCTTATTTTTGCGTTCCAGTGAGATTCGCGGATAGCTCCATTAATTCCGAAGTTTCCATATATATTATATTCGGCGCGCGGCTCCGAAAAATATAACTGTTCCTTCTGCCAGTTTCTTGGCGGTGGAATAGGGGGAGCTTTCGGTCTCTGTATATCGAATTTATCTATATCTGGTCCTTCAGCTATTCTAGTTGGTTTTCTAGGAGATAAAGGACGATTCATATTTACGGTTAACATAATAACACCTTCTTATGCATACGTATTACTTAAATTTATCGGGCTTCTGATCCTCATCCATAAATCCGTCTTGGCCAGCCATTTCGAGTACCTGTTCCCATGGAGCTTTCTTATCTTCTTCTCCCATTTTCTTTCTCGCTTTACGAGAAGCATTTAATTCGTCGACTAACGCACTTCTACGTTTCGACATTCTTTCGTAAGCTTCATAGTATTTAGATATGGCGGGCTGTGTGATAGGATCTCCATGCTGAGATGTACCGATATTAACTTCGATAACAGGAAGTTCTTCTTCGGCCATTAATTTCTGACACCTATCTATTAAAAGATCGAGCTGGACGAGTTCATTAATCGCGAGCATATCCGTTAAAGAAGAAGTTGCGAAATCAAAATCGTCATTATAACTAGATATAAGTCTTTCTATTCTATCGGTTTCTAATACGCACGGTTCTCCAACGGGCGGTTGAATTCCGGCCTTTAAGGCAAAACAGGAATTAGCGTAAGGACATCCTTGCCCTTTACATAGAATAGGGTACATAGAATATAGACCCGTCTTCGTAGAATTTAAGAAGCGGGTTACGTATTCTTTACTTCTTAATCCTTCTGGAGAATAGAAGAAACGATTATTGCCCTGATTTTTAATTAGAGACATCATGCGCATTAAACGTTCACCATTCTCCTGAATCCTTTCTAATTCGCCCCGCATTTGTTCAGGGTCTTCTTTAGATAGGTAAGGATTATGATCTATTCTGCTTTCAAATATATCGTCGAGGTTACGGTCTTGGGATTCGCTCATAATCTGTGTCCTGAAATTTTGGTTTAAAGTGTTGGGCTTCAAATTCATAAATAACGGTATCATCGTTCGACATAAACGATTCTTTCGTAACGAAGATACCGCCAATGTAATAACGAATACTTTCTAACTCGTTGATTTCTTTCTCGTAGTATTTAGTACGCAGCTCTCCTTTAATAGAAATCTGCTGATCTTTAAGTCCGATTTTATTTTCTTCTATATTAGATATGGTAGTAGAAACGAACTTACCTTCCGTAAGTATCTCTCCATTAATAAGTATCTGATTTTCTGTTAGATTCTCTTCAGATACGCTAGGATTACTTAACATAATAAAAATCCTCCTGTTCGCCGCTAACGCGTCTCACACTCGATACTTCGCATCTCGAGTATTCGCGTATAAAATTACGTGGAAACAGGAGGTTTTGTTATTTTTGCCTATAGGGGCCAATTTTTATATAAAAATTTTTTGGGATTACGCGATTTTAGGATCGCGTTTTTTATTTTTCGATGTTATAAGACTGATTTTTTATAAAAATTTTTGGAGGGGGACCTAATCTTGTGAAGTCTTTGTGATACGGAGGAACGAGCCCCCGTACTTTTGACTTTTGTATGGTCGGCAAAAGTCAGACGAAAAATTTACGACTGGTAAGCCACAAACACTGGAGGTGATCGTTGTGGCAATTGAAATCCAAACTGTTTGGTTCATTTTCTTCTGTGTCATCATTGGCACAGCAGAAATTTTGTGGATCAGAAAGATCCACAGACAAAACGTCGCTATTAAACGGCGTTTGGCCAAACTTGCAGAAAATGATTTCCAGAGTAGGTGGAATTGGAAACCGACTCCGGAAGAGTCGGCTAGACTACAGATGCAGTGTGAAGAGTCTAAAAGACTCATCGCGCTCTACTGGGAAAAAAGACAGGATCAACATGAAGAGAGCGTTAGGCTCTCCACGATCCTGTCTTAACCGTAATGCGCCATGTGACCGTACGGCGCAATATAAATGGTACGGTCTTATTTTATTTGGTTTATCTGGTTGATCAGCAGAAGGGAGGTGTCGAGATGAGACTGATCGACATCATCACTGGTGCCATGATCTATGCCGGTTTCGCATTCTTACTGTGGAACCTGATCGGCAGCATTTAGGTTCTTATCTTGCTCTCCGCTACGTGGTGTAGGGGAGAGTAAGAATATTAACCTAATTGGGTTTTTATATATAGGTTCATCAGCAATAACCAGGTAAAAGCTGTTATCGTTGCTAAGACGATTCGCTTTAACAAAGGCGGAATTATGGTAAGAGTATAAGGAGGAATTGCTATGAAATTAGAAATTTCCGTATTTGAAAACAGTAGCGAAGTTTTTGCTAAGGGGTACATGGCTGGGAACGATTTCTATGAAAATGCCAGCACGACAGCAAAACGGATTCCTGGTGGGAAAGCACACATTGAAACCGAAACTAAGACTTTTATGTATGATGAAAATCATACTGAAGATGAATTTGCAGCAGTTGACGTTGATGTTTGCTGCAACCTTAAGACGCTTGCAATTTGCGAGCTGATTAAGGCTATGACCTATGATTATTGCTTACCGAAAACAATAGTCATTAAAAATATCCGGAAATAAGTTTCAAGGCGCCCATTGTAAGATGGCGGCGCTTTTATATAAATAGCCATCTTTATTTTTATTTTAACAGGAGGAATAGAAAATGAAAGAATATGCTGTTAAACAAATTAAAAACGTACTGGATGCATACTGGGAACAGCAAGAGCGGCAGAGAAATCAGCTGCATATTACAATCCATATGAAACAGAGTGCCGGGTTATATGTCATTGCTGAAGATGGAGGATATGACGGAACTGTATCTAGCGTTACTATGGACATTAATTATGCAGAGCAATGCTGTATCTGGCATTTTGTTACATATCTGTCTTATGTAGATGAAACAGACCAGTACAAATTATTCGGAAGAGATTCCTCTGAATGGGGATTTACAGAAGAAACAAAAGAGCCGTTGCATGAAATTGTTAAATACGCGACAGAAATTCTGAACCTGAAAGATCCCAAAATAACTTTCGAAGTTATTAATGGAGTATTGCTGTAGTTTAAGTCTTTTATTGCCTTTTGCCCGCTGCTCTATATGAGTGGCGGGTTTATTTTTATTTTAAGGAGGTATTTAAAGAATGGCAAAAATTACATTGGAAATGTTGAAAACTATCGTAGAAAGCACGAAGGTGAGCATCGAAATGAAGAAGCAGTTATTCAATTATGGATACTTCTACAGTGAAGACTCCCGACATGAACTGTCTAAACAGGCCAATGAAAGCAAAATGAAATTACAAGCATTATTGGAACAAGCTATTGCTGCTGGCAATGAAGAATCTTCTTGCCAGGTTCTGAAATGCCCGTGCAGTGCATATGACATGAGCTTTCAGATTATCGTCAGAAATGGAGAAGAAACAGTATTCAGTGGAGAAATCCGCATTCCTGATTGGTATAGATAAAAGGATTATTGATTGTTTTGCCCGCCTTCTGCCAGCGGCGATATATAAATAGCTGGCTTCTTATCTTTTTATTTACGGGAGGAAATAATTATGAAAATTGTAAAAAGAATTAAACGAAACGGATTAGAAATTGACATTTCAAACGGCAGAAATCTTGTGGTAATTCTGCCGAAAAAAGTTGAAAATGCCACATTAGTAGCTGCATGCATGATAACAATCGAAAACGGATTTGTTTTTATGGATTCATATGTTGGTTCTAAAGACCGCGATATTGCAATTGAAAACTTCTTTGAAAAGCTACTTTATACCGAAACTAAAGGTAAACTAATAGTAGCACCTTGTCTGTCCGGTCTTGAAGTTTCGGCAATAAAACTGCAAAAGCATAACATTATTCTTACGTATATTCCATTAGATTGGAATATCAATCAAATAATACAACATATGTTTGAACGTGCCAATAGCAAAATTGCGGAAATGATCAATACAGACAAAATTAATTGGATCCGTTCGAACCAGGAATACGAGGAACTTATGCAACGCCTGTATGACGATGAAATGTTGCAACTGTAATTGTTTTGCCCGCTGCCTTTAATTAGGTGGCGGGCTGTTTTTCTTTCTGTCTGTTGTCTTTATGAGAATAGATAGAAAGAAGGACAATTGGCTCCTTCACAAACATTTTTCTCTGTTTTTAATTTTTATAAAAAGAGCAGAGATCCGAGCGTGACTTAAAGCGCGCTCATTGCCATTCAAAAAATTTATAAGGAGGTAAAGAAAAATGGCAAAGAAATTGTATGAAGTTATCATGGAGACTCTGGGAGTCAGCAAAGAAGAAGCAAATGCATTGCGGATTAAGAATCATGTAACATTTGCTACTATTGATGAATTCTGCAAAAAGTATGCAGAAGAACACAAGGAAGAGACTGTGGCACCGCTGTTCGAAGTATCTGATGCGGAATACAATGCATCTGACATTGAATGCGGAGTTATGGATGTTTCTCAGGCTACCATCACTCAGATCCCGGAAAACAAAAAAGGAGGCATCAATCCTAATTTGGCAAGTGCTCTGGAGAACATTACCGGGAACAAGATTGAGCACGTTTCTACCGCAGTAAAAACCATTGATGACATCAAAATTAACGGTATGGATCTGTTAGCAGTTGTCAGCAAGAATAAACAGATTCGTATCCAGGCGGGAGAAAAGAGACCTATTGTTCCGATTTCTACAGAAGAGGCGATGAAGCTGTTAAAAGATCCGGCGCCTCAAAATGATATATATCGCCAATATGTACTGGCATTTCATAAGAATGAAAAGCCGAAGACCGTTGTTGACAATGACATTCCTAGAGGTGCTAAATGCTATACGTCCAACTGCTACGCATCTCAGAAACGGGAAGTCAAATATGCGATACACAGCATTACTATTCTGGTTAATGATAAAGAAGTAACCATGGATCTACTTCTCGAGATTGGTAGCCCTACACCACAAGGCATAGTTTGCTTCAATGGAAAAACTGATCCTGTTTTCAAGTTTGCCTGGGGTTTGGATCCTCGTTTTGGAAATGTATATTATCCCACACCCTATGTGCAGCATAAACCGCTCGTAAGGGACAACAATGGCAAAGTTGTATATTCTAATGGCAAACCGTTGCGTCAGAAATGGCAAAAGATTGTTCTGAAAGACGACTCGGTTGGCGTTATCAAGTCCATCCAGAACAAGCTCGTTGAGCTTGGATTTGGAACCCAGAAGGGAGGTGTCCCTGGAACTGAGATCACTCTGTGGGGGTGATCTCATTTTAATTTACGTTAGTAAAGGAGGTAAAAAGTATGACCAAAGAAAAAAGGACCTGGACTTACCAGGAAATTAGCGACGATGTACTGAAATTACATCAGCAACATCATGGGTACAAACCTACTGTCCTTGAAGAAGTTAAAGCCGAAACAGCTTGGTTTGTTGAAACCTTGGCTGGCAAAGACTTCAATCTTCTTCCATTCGAAATGAACGTAATGGAATTTGGACAGGACAGACGTGTACTCGGCGTGAGAATCTATGATGGACACTTTAAGTTGTTAGTCAAGATTGCTCATGATTTTGGGGACAACATCCTCTCTGTAGAGGATGACATTCAGGAAAGATTCCTGAAAGTTAAGATCTCCACCAGTGATCCTAAAAAGATCGTTAACATGATCGCCAAAATGCGGTTAAAAACAACGGTCAAGATTAAACTCCAGAGTAAACCCGAAGTACGCATGGTTCAGAAAGCTGTTGCGTACAAACGAGACGCGTTCATGGTCCAGGTAATTGATGCCACTGTCTACAAGACAAAGAAAAAGGACAAAATCACTGGCCAGGAAACAGAAGAACTCAAACAGCGAGTAAAGTATAAGACCGAGCCTATGGGTGAGGGAACCTTTGCTCGCCGCCTGGAAATGCAAAATGCAAAAACCAGGCTTCAGTGTGAAAATGGAGGATCCAGAATCTTCATTAATGGATCCGACATGTTCACGATTTTGAAGATGAACGTACGTAACGAAGAGATGTTACCATTCGCAGATGCAATGCTGAATGGTATCTATCTTATCCGCTCCAAAGGAGTGCGCAATGGTATATCCATCGGGTACGAATTTGACGATGGTAAGGAAAGGTGCGTCCAATTGTTTGGACAGTCCATAGTTAGAAACGGCAAAGAAACAAAAGATGCCAAACTAACTATGGAACACATCGAAGACGGAATTAAGAAGGGGAAGGTTTTGAAATATAAACCATTCCCGCAAAGTCCGTCTATGACCAGAACGCAAAGCGTATTGATGGTCAATGTGACACACAACACAATAGATGAGATGATCGACATGATAAATAAAGCATCTTATGGATCTTTTAAAGTCATGTTGGCCGCTTATTCTGGCAAACCACTGCCAGCAGAAAAGGCGATTAAGAAAATTAGTCGTTTATCTCTAACTATGACTGGAGGAGCAAAGTTTGGTAACATCGAGAACTTCGCTTTCTTTATGGGTGATCTGGAAGTATTCGGATCCTCATTTCACGATGGTCAGGGATTCTTAGCTGCTGAAACAATCCAAAAATGGTTGTCTGCAAAAGGTATCGTCGTTCCTCTGGAAGAATGCTTTAAGTATTCTAATCAGGGAAGATTTGGTACTGTAAAGGGATTTAATCTTTCTGTGCCGCGTTGGACTATGAATGAAGTCATCGACTATCTTCTGACCAGCGGTATTGCAAAGAAGAAAATCTATATCGACAAGACTCTGGAGCAAGCTATTGATATTGAACGGAATGAAAACGGGAAATACAATAAATGCATCCTGATCTATGGCGATGAAGACGAGCTCGATTATTTTGGCGATTCTACGAATGTAAAATGCATGTTCGACCTGAGCCAAGAAATTGAGTATTCATTAATGGATCTTCCCGTTGAACCAAAGGGTCATATTGTTACCTCTCGTCAGGTATGCAATGTGGCTCAGACACAACCTCAGTTCCTTCCGATTTTCGTTGCACTGGCAAAGGAAACCATTGATCATATCTTAAAGAGTGGTCTTGGTGACACTGACACCAGAACTGACGAACTCGAATACGAAGGAGTTGAGACTCACAAGGATATCTCGCAGAGTAATTTTGCTGCAGATATTTTGACTCAGTTAATCCCAGAAATTGATAAACTGGACCGTACAGTTCGGCGCATCAAATATAAGGGAATTATCGACGCGCTCAACCGTGTTGCAAACCGATTCAACTTCAGAGTAAAAGGAATCAACTGTAAGATCGTTGGCGATCTTGCTGGCTGGTTTGGTGCAAGACTTCTTGACAAACAGGAAGTATTCACCATTACGATGAAGAGCACTAATGGATTGTTGAAAGCAATTGCTATTAGACATCCGTTGTGCGGTATCGGTGAGCATCTGCCAGTAGCATTTGTTGGCGTACAGGAATTAATCGACCGTTTACCTAATGCAAAGAGGGAAAATGGAACGTTAATGACTGAGCGTCAGCAAGAAGCAGTAGCTGTCTGGGTTAAGTATTTAATGCCTGGTATAGCTATGCTGGCATCAACGTTCGCGTTTGTGGCCGCTTATTTTAGTGGTGCGGATTTTGATGGTGATATGGTCAGCTTCTTTTTAGAAGAAAGACTCGTAGCACTGTTCTTATCCATGCCTCTGTATTATGTGTTGTTTGGCGGCCATAATACCGGAAAGGATAAATTTAAGTTTAACTATAATCTGATCGCACACAGCTTCAGATATCAGTACGCTATTGGCGGTGGTACTGTCAATCCTAGTATTGGCAGACTCGCTGGTTACAACGTAACTGTTTTGGGGCTGATCTATGCATTATTAACAGATCAGGTTAGTCCAATTTGGGTGCGTAATCAATTGCGCCCCATTGTTAACGGTGTACAACAGGTCATTAACGTTGAAGTGAAAGGTAACTATAAACGTGCTTATCTCGGAAACGTTAACTTCGAAGGAAAAGAAGATACGTTTATTAATGACTTCTTGCTAGCTGTTTCTAAAGCTGGTAACACAAAAGAAGAAGTTCTTGACATTCTTTTGGACCTTAACGTTATTATCTCCAAATGCATGAACGACATCATTGATGCCGCGAAGTCTGGAGATAAGGTTGAGGTTCCCTTCATGACTCTGCTGGAAGGTAGGATTCGTTCCGGCGCAGTTGCTGTTGATGACTATGGTAAAATTGAACTGATGAAGGGAGATAGCACCGAGTTACAACCGTTACAGTTATCAATTGGTGAAATGCCAAAAGGAATTAAAGAATCACCGTTTAAGACTCCGTTCAAATATGATGACGATGGCGTTCTGGTATTCCAGGATGCGCTTGTCGAACTTCGCAATGAAACACTAAAGTATGCATATCAGATGGTGAAAGAAGCTTTAAGTAGCTCTATTAGTGATCCGTTTGGTGCATATGAAACTTGCGATGAAGAACTTAAGGGTGTTCTGGACATGTTCTCGAGTCAATTCGTCGATATGATGGAAGGCAAGATGACAGACAGAAAATCTGCAAAGATCGCCATCGTAGATATGGCTAGGACTATTGCCAGGAAATATAGTCCTGTAAAAGATCACCAGTTAGTATTTGAAGCAAGACTGGCGTCTTATTACACTAACAAGAAAACAAAGAAGTTGGATTCAAACAGCTTCTACCTGGCTTTTGTTCATGAAATCGCCACATACTTCATTGAGAAGTATTGCCCCGATAAGATGTTTACATCTAGGGTTTATAAAAATGGCGGTGGCTATGGTACAATTGGTCAGAAAATCGAATTCGAGAATGGTTTCAGCAAAGACGGATTCTATTGTGAAACTCCTGTTACTGGAACTTATACTCTCGAAGTTTCTAATCATGGCAATGCTGTTATTCGTAGACCTGTAAAGGAAATGATTCCTGAAAAGACTATGAGCAACATTGCCTTTGTCGAGATTTCCAATATCGGCAGTGTTAAAGGCATTCCAAACCGTAAGGCAGAGGATATCATGGACATTGTTGAGTCTGCTCGCTCTGGAGACAGTACGTTCAAGTTTGCGTACGTGAACGATACGACTGGAGAGGTTACGGCAAATTATCGTGGCACTCACATGTGCATCTTAATTGATGGCAAGCCCACATTAAGGATCCGTACTCCTCAAAAGGGTAGCTACTTTGCAAGATACCTGTATGGTAAAACTTTCAAAGTAACACAAACAGAATTGGGCGAAAGAAATAAAACAGATGTAATTTATCTGCTCGGCGAATTGGTATAACTGGGTTTTATCCTCCTGTGGTAACTATATCACAGGAGGATCTTTTTAATTGAGAGGTGGTCAATTTGATTTTCCGTGGCAAATATTGGTTTCTTTCGAATATGTATCCATGCGTTATTGAATATAATGGACACATATTTAATTGCGTAGAAAGTGCATTCCAGGCACAGAAATGTCCCGATCGTGTTAAAGAATTTGAGGTGATAAACGGATTTGAAGCTAAACGTCTCGGCCGGACTGTAGATCTGGTGTCCGGCTGGGATGATAAAAAAGACCAGATCATGTCGGAAATTATTCATGCCAAGTTTTATCAGAATGCAGACTTGGCACAAAAGCTGTTAGAAACCATGCCTGAAAACTTAGTAGAAGATAATACATGGGGCGACAGGTATTGGGGACGTTGTTATGGCAAAGGCCTGAACAAATTAGGCCAAATATTGGACGAGGTTAGAGACGAGCTTTTTGAGCGCGCAACCAAGCGCCCTCCGGGTACAGCACCCCTCCGGGTACTTCCTTGAGAAAAGTTCTCTCTTATAATTGCTTATTCCGCTAATCTCTTACCTTATCAGGGAGATGTGCATATGGCATAAAAACCATATTAGGTCATATCTCCCTGTACAGCTATTCATCTCGAAGTAACCGAGCCTTTCGTCACTCCGGCTTGGTCTCTTTGGATGGTATTGTCCATTCAAACTGTTAGTCTGCTTAATATCATATTATTAAAGGAGGTATACCATGCCGGAGCGTAAGACATACAAGACTCATTATGGTACAAGTGAGTACATTGCATTTTACGAAGTAGCTTCTACTTTGGAAATGCTTGACAGGCGTATCGACGAAGTAATTCACAGTACACGCCTGTTTTCCAGTGTCAGTTCCAGAAAAGACCTGTTGTTGAACCTCAATGCCAACAAAAACCGTATCCTCACCGAGGGAATTATGGGTGGAGGTATCGTAGAAGTCACTACCAAAGAAATTAAGACAAGAAAGGCAGCGTGATAATCTATGTTTACTACTATTAAAGTTGAGGGTGGCACCTATCGTGCACCAATGGAAATTGCCCAGAATGTTCAGTTCTTACAGCGTTGTGTGACCGCATTTGAAGCAACTGGCGAATATAACAAAGCTGAGAAATGCCGCCAGCGTATCTATGATTACATGGACAGAGCACTGTTTGCTAAAGTAGTATACGAAATTGACGAAAGTGAGGCGATTTAATATGACTGAACCAAAATTGGTTACTCTTACCATCAGTGATTCTTCTTTTAATATCGACTACGCCGACAAACATAGCAACATTAAGGTCGTCAACTCTGGCGACATTATTATCACGGCTGAAGCCGATACAGTTAAGAAAGTTACCAACTGGCTTCTGGACGTTATTAAAGAAAAGGAGGCAGAAGCATGAAATTTGAATTAAAGAACCAAGAAATCAATTTCGACATTGATGTTAAAGACAGATATCCGTTACTCTGGCACTACAACGACAAAGACGAAAAAATAAACGACCTGTCGATTGAACCTTGCCATGCTGTCGGAAGCATTAAGGGAAATCTCATCGTACAGGTAGACGCGGGCTTAGAAGAATTCTTCGAACTGTTCCGCACTATCGGCAAACTGCATGCCGTACATATTAAAAAGATTCAAGAACAGCTTCGTAAAGAGATTTGTCAAGAGGTTTCTGAATAAGTCACTCCGACTTAGTCTCTTTGGGTGCTATTGCCCCTCTAATTTTTACTTTTTCTTTTAATTTTTATTTTCAAATATTTCTTTATATATCACCTCTTCTGGCAAGGCTCCCGCCAGTCCCAAGTGGAGCCCCTGTAGAAGTGCATATACGATACACGGAACGTTGGTCCGTTAACAGCGGTGTGGAAGCGACAACGATAAAGGTACCTTCGGAGTGTCCAACGAACGTTTGCGTGATATTTGTGTATGCATTTCTACAGGACATAGGGTTCGGTAGCGGCATCCCTAAAAAGCTACCCCTCCTTAGATGTTCGGTGGATGCGCGTCAGGTTTTAAAACAGGGCGCGGCCGTACATATAGAAGCGTAGTGCTATGCGGTTCCGCTCACATAAGTGAACCGTACGTCAGCCCTTTACGGTTAAAAAGGGCACATCTTAATTTTAACAGGAGGTAGATATGTCGAAATATTTATTTATCGCCGCCGAATTAGTGAGCGTATGCGTATATGCCACCATAGTCCTGTCATTTCATGTATTAGGATTAATTTTAGGCGGTATATGGAAGTTATTCAAGAGGTTAGCATCATGACAACATTTCTGACTATCGTATTTGAAATGGCTTTAATCGGTGTAGTCATTGCGTTCTTACCCTATATTTTAGGGTTTATCGCAGTGTGCTTTTCATTAGCCTGTATATTAAGTTTAGTAACAGGTTTTTGTAAAAGTAACTGAATAAGTCACTCCGACTTAGCTTTTTTGGGTGGTATTGCCCCCATAAACTGTTTGGAGGTACAAACTTATGTGTTACATATTATATTTTTTACTTCCCATAGTTACCCCTTACTTTTTAATTCTACTTTTATTTTTTACTTTATGATTTTAATGGCGTCCGCCGTTAGAATAAATAAATTATATTTTTAATTGTGCATCTAAGAAAAGATGGCACAGGAAAGGACAAAAAAATGGAAGAAAACATCATCTCCACCAACCCGGTAACAATTGAAAACAGAATTAAAATGGTAGTAGTAGGCCGTGGCAAGAAAGACGACCCCGTAGGTCATATCGCAAACGTCGTATGGAACGCTACCAAACCTCAGGAAGCTGCTCACGGTGCCAAAGAGCAGTTCATTCCCGCAGACTGCCCGCTGTATGCGAAAGCACTGGAAGTCATTACGACCGAGCTGAAAACGCATCTGGCAGACGGCGAAACCAACACCGCGTTTGACATTTATGCCATGCGTCAGGGCGTCGTTCTGAGATACTACCAGATTGCAAAGGCCATGAAAGCTGCCCGCGAAGCCGGTACTGAACTGGATATCGAATCCCTGTATCAGGACTTCATGACTGACAAAGAACGCGGTATTATCGCTGAATTTGTCGATACTCTGCAGAAGCTGCTGGCCAGCAAGAACTATGTTCGTCTGTATGACGCAAACCTTATCAACTACGTTGAACTGGCAGTGCCCGAAGGAGTTAAAATTCCGAATGGCACCGTGTTGAAGTTCGACAATGGCGTTGCTACGTATAAAGATAAGAACGGCATTGCGTATGAAGTGTCTACCCGCGATTGGAAGAACTTCAAACGTGACCGTGCGACCGTTCAGGTATTCGACGAGGATACCGAATATCCTGTATACGCAACCAAGTTCTCCAGCCGTCCGTCTGGCCTGAATCAGGAACTGTTGCTGGCCAAAGCCGAACTGTTCAAAGCGTGCCCCGCTTACGTGTGCGACCGCGTAGGTCAGGCCCTGTCTGCATAAGGCTTTAATTTTTGAGAGGGAGCGGTCTATTTGAACCGCTTCCTCTTCATGGATACGGAGGCGAAAAAAATGATTACAAAACATATTGGTAACGGGCTTAAATTTGAACCCATCGATTGGCGTAGAGAATACGTGTTTAAATACATGGATGGAACCGAATTGCGAATCCCGAAAGAATGTACTACACGTACAGGACAGTTGCGGGCCGCAATTACGAAAGCCATTCTGTTGAAACAGTACGACAAGCTTATCGAAAAGGGTGTCATCATTCGCCACCACGAGAAGAAAGGAGCATAATCATGACCAAAGTCATTTCTGTTGAAACTACTGCAAAAACCGGTTTACTTTTGGCACTGGCCAGCATGGGCGTAACCGCCACTAAAACTGAAGATAAGAACGGCATCAGCGAAATCACGGTCGACCTTACGGACGACCAAGTGAAACAGCTGGACGCCGCTTTTAACGGAAGCAACGCAACCGTGGGTATGATTATTCGCGACGGCGTTGACAAAGTAGCTGGCGTTGTTACTGACGCTGCCGATTTTGCCGTAAACGATTTCGCAATTCCTGTAGCCACAATTGGTGTGAAAGCTGCTGCCAGCGTTGGTCGTATCGGCGTGAAAGCCGTTGCGCAGACTGGAGCCAGCATCATCAACAACCTTGTGGACGAAGGAGTTAAGGCCGTTGACGGTGTTAAAACCAATGACGAATGCCAGAAGCTCAAACAGAGCTGGGCAACCGTCAAAGGGTTATTTGCCAAAAAGGCTAAAATTAAAATCAGTTAAATTGATTTTGCCAGAGCATGTAATATGCTTTGGCATTTTTTATGGAGTGTAGACGTGTCATTGTTTGACTAATTCTACATTCCGTAAAAGATGTCAAAACGAAATTTGCATACTGGCATCTTCAATTGGACATAAATTCTTTATTCCGCGCGAGCGTAAGCGAGCGCGTGTGTGCGGCCCTAATAATTATGATCCAATTTTTACTGAGGGCCGCACGTATATTCGAGCGCATCTGCCAAGACGGGAGTATTCTTTTAAGAGGGAACCGTCTTGGCATTTATTTATTCGTGAGAAACGCGCTCGACTATAGTCATCGGTGATTTTTAAGAGGTTTTCGAGCGGCCACTTCAGTGGCTACAGTATAACTCACTCCGCCTTTGCTCTTTTGCCACTTTTTGCGTGCACCGTTTGTTCGCCCTACGCCTTCGGCGGATTACAATCCGGCTCAAAACCGCATTTTTAATAGAAGAGGCATTAAGGGTATGGCATTGGGCTTATTATTATGTGAAAGGAGCTTATTATGAGAGAATATGAGGTAAAAGTACTCTATTTTAACGAAAAAGAGGTAAAAGTAAGCGCAAATTCGCTGAAAGAGGCCAAAAAGCTCGCATTAGAGCAGTCAAATGATATAAAAGGCTTCAAAAAGAGTGCGGTTTGTGTAAAAATGGCTGTTTTACCGAAGAAAGTGTAAAGATTTCTGACAATTTATTTTGTCTGGCGCCCTATAAAGGAGAATAAATATGGTCAGAAGTCTTTTAACTATGTACATCTGTCCACAATATAAGGATAATATGTTTACACTTGGTATATTAAAAACCTGGCCGATGACTATCTCCGAGCGCGCCTATTAAAAGACCCTTGCGTATGGTTTATGTATGTGATATAATGAATACGTACACAATATATAAGCCGTATGGATTGGTCAAAATACAGTTTCGTTTTCCAAAAATGAGGTCAAAATGACTAAAATTTTCTGGTGAGACCAGGTCTTCAGGAAGTTTTCAATACTTTGTTGAATATAGTTATTGAAGGTCTTCTATTAGTTTTTCAGATTTTTGTTGATTGTAAAATTTTGGGTAAATGAAATTTTAGGTTAGAAATAGAGTTGGTATAAAACAATGAAATGTATGCGGACGATAAAGGAAAAAATCTTCCCTACAGATGAACAAAAACGGAAAATACGGCAGATGATAAGTTGTTGTCATTTCGTCTATAATTATATGTTGTCCGAAAAGCTGTGGCGTGAGATTAAACATACGATGGGACTACATCGGAAGTGAAGCCTGAGGTCTTCTCTAAGTTTTTCAATTTTATTTCGTTTTAGAATATAAGGGAATTATCAATGAGCGTAAAACAAGAAGTAAAACACGATAGGTCTATTATAACGTTAAAAGCTATTAAGCAGTTATTAGAGAACCTATTAGAAACAGTAAACGAAAATATTAATAATCCTTCTTTAATATCTCCGGGCTTAGCTAGTTTAATTAAAAGCTATGCTTTAGATTTAAGAACGGCATCTGATCGATTAGAACGCAATATATCTAATGAACGACTAAAAGAATGTCCATTCTGTAGACATGATGCATCATTATTATTATGTGATGGTGGCGACTATGGTGATGATTATTATGAAATTGAATGTGATTTTTGCGGTTGTTCTATGTCATTTGCTTCAAACGTAACAGAAGAGGAAGCAATTAAGACATGGAATACAAGA
>JAGCGE010000066.1 GCA_017649745.1 Clostridiales bacterium
ATATCTTTTTTCTAAAATAATAACGGCAACTCATACGGTGTGCCGTTATCGTTTGGGGATATATGAAAAGATTATTAGTGGGCAATGTAGTAGATGAATTCACCGATATTTGTTCCGAATTCAAAGAATACCTTGAATGCTATGAGTGCGAGAAGTGCGACTCCGATAACCATGAATTCCTTTCTTGCTTCAATCATGCTCTTAAATCTTCTTACGTTCATGTTCATAATCGTTTCCTCCGTGTTTGTGTTTTGTTGTTTGGTTGTTTTGTTTTATGATTCAATGATACTGGGGCAGGTTTAATTAAACGCAAACCGTGTGATAAGAAAGATAAAGGAAATGATAAAGATAAGGTAAAGGCGGCTTTCAGAATAATCGTTGACTTTTTGGAAAGAAAAAGATATAATCTACAGGCTAATTATCGTATAAGGCTTACTATGCGCTTTTGCGCGAGGCAAGTTGGAATATAAATACACCTATGGAGGTATCTACATATGAAGATGACATTTCAGCCTAAGAAGAGGCAGAGAGCTAAGGTTCACGGTTTCCGTGCAAGAATGGCTACAAAGAGCGGCCGCGATGTTCTCAAGAGAAGAAGATTAAAGGGAAGAAAGAATCTTGCTGCATAAGGATCACACCCTGTGGTCCTTTCTTTTTAATGGCGAAGTTGAGGTAATACCTTGAAGGTAATCACGTTAAAGTTCAATTATGAATTCTCCAGAGTTTATAAAAGAGGACACTTCGCGGTTGGGAAATATATTACAGTACATAGCTTTAGAAGACCTGGCGGACTTAAGCATAATGCTACCGCTATTCCTTCTGATATAAACCGTATAGGGTTTTGCGCGAACAAAAAACACCTGGGCGCAGTCACAAGGAACAAGGCCAAGAGATTGATGAGAGAAGCTTATTATCAGGTCGCTTCCGATATACCGTTAGGAAACGATATTGTTTTTACCCTTAAGACCTGTGAGGAGCTGCCTTCTTACAACGATATCCTTAAAGATATGCGTAAGCTTTTAAGAAGGCTGCAATTGATTGATTCGGAGGGCCATAATGATTGCTCGTGCGATGATAGGGATGATAAGGTGGTACCAGAAGTACATATCACCGATTAGAAAACCTTGTTGCAGATTCGTACCAACGTGTTCTCAGTACACGATCGAAGCGATCCGTAAATACGGCGCCCTTAAGGGAGGTCTCATGGGAGCCTGGAGGATATTAAGATGCAATCCTCTGTGTAAAGGCGGCTATGATCCTGTTAAGTAAATAGGAGAACAAAATGGCATTTAATTTCTATACACTGGCTTTGATCAGTAACCCGCTGAATAACGTTTTCGGCTGGCTGACCAGGCTCTTTTATAATTTTTTCGGCAATTACGGTCTCGCAATCATCGCACTTACGGTATTCATCCGTGTATGCATGATTCCGTTGAATATCTCCAGCCAGCGTTCCATGATCAAGAACAAGACCATGCAGACAAAGCAGGCTGAGATCCAGAGAAAATATCCTAACGACAAGCAGAAACAGCAGGAAGAGATGACTAAGCTCATGCAGGAGAACGGTGCTACCGGTTTCTCCGGATGTCTTTTGTCTATTCTCCAGCTGTTCTTTATTTGGCCTATTTTCCGTATCGTAAGCTCACCTTTGAAGTACCTCTCAGGAATTTCCGTAGAAGCTTTGAAGAAGATGGGTAAGATCGGATTAGAGCTTAAGATCCTCGAAAAGAATGTTGTTGAGAGGATCGATGTTAACGACATCAAGCTTCTTAAAGGCCTTACAGATAACTCAGAATTCTTGAGAAAGTGTATCGACGACGGATTTATCAAGGCATCCCAGGTATTGGATCTCCACTTCCTCGGAGTAGATCTTTCAGACGTTCCTGAGTGGAATCCTGTTAAGATCGCTGCTGATCCGAAAAGATGTCTCCCACTTCTCATTTTCCCTGTACTCGTCGTATTGACAAGTATCATCACAATGCAGCTCGGTAACGTCCTTAATCCTGATTACAAGGAGAACAAGGAGAAGAAGAAGAGAGCTAAGAAGAATGCTGCTATGAACGGCCAGGCTCCTACAGATCAAACCGAGATCATGACAAAGATGATGACATTTACGATGCCTGCCCTCATGGTATGGACATCTTTCACGATGCCTGCTGCAATGGGTCTTTACTGGATCGTAGGTTCCATCATGGGTATCATCACTCAGCTCATCGTTTATTATCTCTTCACTAAGCCATATGCGCTTAAGAAGAAGGAACTCGATGCAGCTAAGGAAGCTTTCCTTAAGAGCAACAAGTCAGGAACTAATACCAATAAAGAGAATAACGACAATTCTAATTCTAAGAAGTCTAAGAACTCAAAGAAGAAGAAATAATCTTTTCGAACTATAAGGCACGGAGGCCAGATATATATGGAAAAAACAATCACTAAGACAGGTAAGACAGTTGAAGAAGCCATTCAGGCTGCATTAGAAGAGCTCGGTGTTTCCGAGGAGAATTGTAAGATCGAAGTACTTTCCGAACCTAAGGGTGGATTCCTTGGTCTTGGAAATAAAGAAGCCGAAGTAAAGGTTACAGCACAGGTTGACGATGCTGACGAGTCCGAATCTGAGGATGAGGATGTTGTTTACTACGGTGATGATGAGAACTTCGAAGGTGACGCTGTAAGCGAAGCTGAAGATGCTGCAGTAAGATTCGTAGCTGAGGTCCTTTCCGGTATCGGTATCCACGGTAACATGGATTCCTATAGAGAAGACGACACTATCTATATTTCCGTATCAGGTAACGATTGCGGTTCTGCTATCGGTCGTCACGGTGAGACACTCGAGGCTATCACATATATGACAACTCTTATCGCAAACAAGCACAGCGAAGAGAGAGTACGTGTTCACCTCGATGTAGGCGGATACAGAAAGCACAGAGAGCAGGTTCTCATCAACCTCGCTAACAAGGCTGCTTTCAAAGTTAAGAAGACCGGCAGAAAGGTCGTTATGGAGCCAATGACTCCTTCAGAGAGACGTCTTGTTCACTCACATCTTCAGAGTGTAAACGGCGTTGACACACACAGTGAAGGTGAAGAGCCTAACAGAAGGATCATCGTTACATCTACTAAGTAATGATCCTTAAAGATCGGAGTATCGTATGACGGAGATATGTGACAGACCTTTCTGTGCATGTTCTACTCCCGGAGGTGTCTCCGGAATCGCCGTTATCCGTATGTCCGGAAACGGTTCTACAGAGGTAGCCGATAAGGTCATGAAGGTCTTGAGATCCTACAAGGATCTTACGAAGATCTCAGATATGGAAGGCTATACCTGTTGCCTTGCTAAGGTATTCGATCCAAAGACAAATGAGAAGATCGATGATTCGATCGTCACTGTCTTTAAGGCGCCCAATTCATATACAGGTGATGACATGGTTGAGATCTCTTGCCACGGCGGTGTTACCGTTAAGCAGGAGATCTTAAGGGTTTTAATAGAAAACGGTGCTAGGCCGGCTGAGCCTGGTGAATTCACCAAGAGAGCATTCCTTAACGGTAAGCTCGATCTGTCTCAGGCAGAAGCCGTAATGAATGTTATCGCATCAGATTCCACGAGAGCTCTTAAAGCAGGTAACGCACAGCTCAGCGGTGCGCTCAAGACGGCGCTTTCCGAAGTAGAGAGTAAGTTCTATGAAGCGCTCAGCCTAATAGAGATGATGGTGGAATTCCCTGAGCATGATGACACACCTGAGAACACTTCAAAGGTCAAGGAGATATGCTTGTTTGTTCGTAATGAACTTACGGGACTTAAGGATTCATATGCCAAGGGAAGGATATTGTCCGAGAGGATGAGGATCGCTTTGTGCGGACTTCCGAACAGCGGCAAGAGTTCACTTCTCAATAGCCTTACAGGTTACGACAGAGCTATCGTAACAGAGGTTGCAGGCACTACGAGAGATACGCTCGAAGTTAATGTAGAAGTCAATGGTATACCTGTTACTTTAGTAGATACCGCGGGTATCCGTAAGACCGATGACAAGATAGAAGCGATGGGTGTGCAGAGAGCAAAAGAGGAATCCTATCAAAGTGATCTCGTTTTGTATCTTGTAGCTCCTGATGTTTCTTTCGAGCAGATCATATCACAGATAAAAGGTCTTATAGATGAAGGTACTTCGGTCTCATCCATGGCTGTGGTCTTTTCGAAAAGCGATTTGGGTAAGAACGCTTTCGAAGAGAAGATCACGGAGGAATGCAAAGGACTTGGGATCGATATGTTCTTAAGTATCTCTTCAGTCGAGAAGATCTGCCTTGAAGAGCTGAAGAGCTTTATCGAGGAGAGGTACGAGAATCTGGGCGGAACGACGTCTTCAGAGACTGTCCTTCTTAATCGCCGTCACGCACTTCTTATCGAAGAGTCGCTTAATTATCTTGATATGGGTATCAATGCACTTGATGACGAGATGGGACTCGACTGTGCATCTTCTGTTCTCAGGCTGGCGCTTGATAAGATGGGTGAGATCACTGGTAAGAGCGTTTCTTCCGAACTCGTTGACAATATATTCTCGAGATTTTGTATAGGAAAGTAAGGACTTATAATGTTTACTTTGGATGATGCATTAAAGCTTGAACATACTTATGTGGCAGGAACATTCGATGTTGCTGTTGTTGGCGCGGGACACGCGGGCTGTGAAGCGGCTCATGCTTGCGCTAAGCTCGGACTCGATACGATCCTTTTTACGCTTCAGTTGGATTCGCTCGCGAACCTTCCTTGTAATCCGAGCATAGGCGGAACATCCAAAGGACAACTCGTAAGAGAGATAGATGCACTGGGCGGAATCATGGGTAAGATCGCCGATAAGTGTGCGATCCAGACAAGGATGCTCAATTCATCCAAGGGACCTGCAGTTCATTCTCCTAGAGCACAGATGGACAGGAGCAAGTACTCCGTTACCATGAAGTTCGCGCTCGAAAACTTGGAGAACCTCACGATCAAGCAGGCTCATATAGTTAAGCTTCTTACAGAAGATAAGGACGGCAAGCCGTGTGTAACCGGCGTAATGTCTGCTACAGGTGCGATCTATAAGGCTAGAGCCTGTGTCATCTGCTCCGGAACTTATATGGAAGCTAAGACATTCCTTGGTGAAGTAATAAATGAGAGCGGTCCTGACGGACTTCCAAGGTCAGTCGGACTTTCATCCAGCCTTAGAGAACTTAACATCCCGATCCTTCGATTCAAGACGGGAACTCCTGTAAGGATAAACAAGAACAGCGCAGACTTTTCGATGATGCAAAGACAGGACGGAGAGACTGATATCCCTCCTTTCTCATACGAAAACGAGATGAACGGCGTGACTGTTCCTCAGGAGCAGATCCCTTGCTGGTCTGTATGGACTACACCTGAGACACGTCAGGTGATCTCAGATAACATGCACAGGTCGCCTCTGTATAGCGGCGTGATCGAGGGTATCGGCCCAAGATACTGTCCTTCGATCGAAGATAAGTTCATGAGATTCAAGGATAAGGACAGGCACCAGATCTTCATAGAGCCTATGGGCCTTAATACGAACGAGATGTACCTTCAGGGCTTCTCGACAAGTCTTCCTGAGGAAGTTCAGGAGAAGATGGTCAGATCGCTCCCTGGCCTAAGCAAAGCGGTAATACAGCGTAATGCTTACGCTATCGAATATGATCTTGTCGATCCGCTGTCTCTTAAGGCTACGCTGGAGTCCAAGATCGTCGACGGTCTTTTCACAGCAGGTCAGATAAACGGTTCCTCCGGCTATGAGGAAGCAGCGGCTCAGGGTATCGTCGCAGGAATGAATGCAGCAGTTAAGCTCCTTGATAAGGAACCTGTGATAATCGACAGATCCGAAGGTTATATCGGAGTTCTCATCGATGACCTCGTTACCAAGGGCACGAACGAGCCTTACAGGATGATGACATCAAGAGCAGAGTACAGGCTTTTCCTGAGGCAGGATAATTCTGACCAGAGACTTACACCGATAGGTCATAAGGTCGGCCTTATAAGTGAGGAGAGATATGAGAAGTTCCTCACCAAGATGAAGAATATCGAAGAGGAGAAGGAGAGACTTAAGAAGACTTATGTAGCTCCTTCAGATGAGCTTAAGACGATCCTCGAGAGCGTCGGTTCGGTGCTCCCGCCGTCAGGCATCTCGCTTGCTGAACTTATCAGGCGTCCTAAGGTGACATATTACATGCTCGCTCCTATCGATAAGGAGCGTAAAGAGCTTCCTCCTGATGTTATCTTTGCATGCGAGACAGACATCAAGTACGAAGGCTATCTGAAGCTCGAAAAAGAGAAGATCGAGAAGTTTAAGGAACTCGAGAACAAACTCCTTCCGCAGGAGATCGATTACGAGTCGATCTCAGGTCTCAGGATCGAGGCAAGGCAGAAGCTCCAGAAGATAAGGCCGGTCAATGTCGGTCAGGCATCCAGGATATCCGGTGTATCGCCTGCAGATATCGCAGTGCTGATGGTATATCTCGAAGCTTTTCGAAAAGGCAGAATTGATGAGGATAAAAAATGACAGAAGATAACAAGATTAATCCAAAGAGGATACAGATCAAGAAATCAGATATAGCTAAGCTTAAGGCCAGCCTTCCGAAAAAGACTGAGCTTGGCAATGAGGGCGAGATAACAGATGAAGGTATCGCACCTATCCTCGAAAAGAACGCGCCGATCATATCGGTGCCGCTCGAGGCTGAATCTGTATGGGCTTTTAAGGAATATGCAAAGCTCTTAAGGAAGTGGAATGAGGTAATGAACCTCACCAATATCGTCGATGATAACGGTATCGCCATGAGACATTTTATCGACTCTCTGACGCTCGTGTCATTTATTGAGGCTGAACAGGCTAAGCAGGGAAGGAAGGACCTTACTCTTATCGATGTAGGAACAGGCGCAGGGTTCCCTGGTATCCCTGTTAAGGTCCAGATGAGAGATATCAAGCTCACTCTTCTTGATTCGCTCCAAAAGAGGATCGGATTCCTTGATGAGGTAATTAAGACATTAGATCTTAAAGATGCGGGAACCATCCATTCGAGAGCTGAAGATCTCGGTCACACCAAGAACCACAGAGAAAGCTATGATATAGCGACGGCAAGGGCAGTAGCAGCTCTTCCTGTATTGTGTGAGTATTGCTTGCCTTTCGTTAAGGTCGGAGGCATCTTCCTCGCGATGAAAGGCCATGTAGATGAAGAACTCGAAGAATCCAAGAAGGCGATCACTAAGCTCGGAGGATCAGTCGAGCGTGTCGAGAAGTTTGTTTTGCCTGGTACGGATATGGATCGTGCAGTCGTGGTAATAAGAAAGCTTCGCCCGACGCCTCTTACATATCCGAGGCAAGCGGGGAAGCCTTCTAAAGATCCCATTAAATGATAGATGATACGTTAAGAACCTGACTCGCTGTTAGGTTTCTTTCCGTAATCTGAAGAATTACCGATGTTATCTCCCTGCTTCTCGAAAGCAGACCATACTTTATTCTCGATAGAAGAATAGTAGTTATTGAGAGAATTAAACGGTGATCCTCCAAGGTTAAAAACTGAATCCCAGGAATTCGAAGTCCTGTTCAGATCATTCCTCAATTCACCGGCAGCTACGTCTCCGTTGCTCATATAGTGATTGGAACTGTCTTCGAGCGCAATGCTGTCAGATTTTGAACCGGCATATACCGAATCGACGCTATCGATTTCCTCGATATCTTCCGCAACGTTCGCACTTGTTGAGAGAACCTTCTCACCGCTGTCTGCAGGACTGATAGAATTGATCGCTGAAGAGATAGTATCACTGGATTTATTAGCCTTACCATTATTAACTGCCGTAATGATCAAGCCTACACCTACAACTGCGATCACAGCTGCAGCTATACCAGAGATAAGCGCTACAGGAACATGCGGTTTCTTTGGCCCCTTACCGCTGTTACCCTTGCTGCCGTTACCATTGTTGAGCTTCTCCATGTTGATCCTGTTGAGCGTCTGTCTGATAAGCTCATCAGAAGCCTTGGTTCCACTCAGATTCTTCTTCATAACCGATTCGAGTTTCTTATCAAGATCATCATACTGTTTCACGGGTCCCACCTCCCTACTCAAATTTACTTAGTTTCTTTCTGGCTCTGAAGAGCCTGCTCCTTACTGTGCTTTCTGTTATCCCGAGATACCTCGCTATCGCTTCGTTATCGAGGTCGTAGTAATACCTGAGCAGTATTACTTCCTTCGCGGGTTCAGGAAGCTTCTGTATCGCATCCCATAATTCTCCGTCAGGGTCAAGCTGATCGAAATATTCGTCTTCCTGCGCCCTTCCGTCGACAGGCTGATTGTCAAAAGTAACTCCCGGTGAGGAACTCTCGGCTGATTCACCGGTATCCTCGTTTGCCTGTTCGTAGCTTCCGACTCTGGTAGCCCATGAGGACTTCAGATAATCCTTGCAGATATTCTTCGCGATCGTCAAAAGCCAGTACTTGACCGGACAATTGCCCGCGAATGAATCCTTCTTGTTCATTACCCTTATGAACACATCCTGAAATGCATCCTCTGCCTGACTTCTCTTACCGAGATAGAAATTACATACACGAAGAACATCATCAGCATACAATCTGACGAGTTCCTCAACATCAGGCATAATAAACAATTCTTCTTTATGTTCCATAAGTCCTCAATACTTAGACGAACGAGTAATCTAATTCGTTTCAAGAATAACACATAAATCATGATTTTCGAAAAAAAGAAAAAATTATACTTATATATATAATAATAAGTATCATATGCGCGAATACAGAAATTTAGTGTTATAATACTGAGGTATGATTATAACAATCGGAGGAAAAACATGGCCGATAAGAATAGAGCTTTATCCAAGGAAGATAGGATCAAGCAAGAAAATGAAATAGACGACGCTTTTAAGTCGGAACAGAATACCATAATCCCGGTCGATCTCGAAAAAGAGATGAAGCAGTCCTTCATCGACTATGCGATGTCGGTTATTTCAGACCGTGCATTGCCTGATATCAGAGACGGACTTAAGCCGGTACATAGAAGGATCCTTTACTCAATGTATATGGATAAGATCCTTCCTGATAAACCATATAAGAAATGTGCTACTACAGTAGGTAATGTTCTGGGTCACTTCCATCCGCACGGTGATGCTTCAGTTTATGATGCACTCGTAAGACTTGCTCAGGACTTCTCATTAAGACATCCTCTCGTAGACGGACACGGAAACTTCGGTTCTTTGGACGGAGACCCGCCGGCTGCTTACCGTTATACGGAGTCACGTCTTCAGAAGATCGCTCTCGAGATGATGAGAGACATCGAGAAGAATACTGTAGATTTCCGTCCTAACTTCGATGAGAGTGAGATGGAGCCGGTTGCTCTCCCATCTAGATTCCCGAACCTTCTCGTTAACGGTACTGTAGGTATCGCCGTTGGTATGACAACTAATATCCCGCCTCATAATCTCGGCGAGGTAATCGA
>JAGCGE010000067.1 GCA_017649745.1 Clostridiales bacterium
GTGATAGCTTTCACATCGCCCCTGTTTTACTTTTTATCATGCCTCCCTAATAACAACCCATAAAGAGTAGCGCTAAAGAGGTGTTCTTTCAAGTGGTTTGTATTCTGATTTTTTTGCGTTAGGACTCTTGAAAGGACATATATTCTGTCGTATCATAAAAGTGAAATAGTAAATTTCAAAAATGTGAGGTGAAGCCGAAATGATATACGATTACATTATCGATAACTATAGAAATGGTGAGCCTATCTTCTTAAGCGAGTTACCGGGAGATTCCAAGGATTATCTTCGTCAGGAAATGAAGAAACTTGTGGATGAGGGAAGATTAGAACGCTTATACAATGGTGTCTATTATCTTCCATATATAACTATTCTTGGAACTAAGGGTAAGGTGTCAATAGACAGATATATTGAAAAGAAGTATCTGAATGCGGAGGGGAAATCAATCGGATATATTACTGGGTTACAACTCGCTAATAAGTATGGATTTACGACGCAGAATCCATCTTGTTATGAAATCTGCAGCAATGAGGCAACTACCAAGCAGCGTAAGATCGAGGTTGATGGAAATACGATCGTGATTTACAAGCCGGTCGCAGAGGTAACAGAAACAAATATATCTGCACTGCAGTTCTTGGATCTTATGACTATGATCGATAAGTATAGTGAAATATCTGGTCTTGAGCTTGCGTCCAAACTAAGAAAGTATGTTAATGCTGTTAAACTGGATTTTTCAGTTGTTAAGGAATATCTTCCGTTTTATCCGGATAAGGTTTACAGAAACATATTCGATGGAGGGTTGATGATTGAGTTGGTATAGTGAATATATGATTAGATTGAATTGTTTACTCGATTTTTCAAAGCTTGCAGTGTAATGGCAGCGAGATGAGCACCCCCTAATAAATTGATAGAAATTTTTTTAATAATAAATCACGTGATAGAAATGTGATAGAAACGTACTGGATAATTGTAGATTTTGTGATGAAAGCAGGTTGAAATAACGGAGATTTTGTGAAAACAACAAATTATTAGACTCAATCCATAAGTCCTTCAGCCTTTGAGAATATATATGAAGCGTAGCCGGTACTGACAGACGATTTGTTAATGAGTTGTTTATAACCTGAGAATAAGATCTCTAATCCTAGTTTTTCCTTGATAGCAGCGCTGATGAGAAGGATCATCTTGTAACGATCAAGATTGCTGCGATTTGAATCGCTGTTTACATAGGCTATCGCATCTTCTTCAGAGAAGTAATCGAAATCAGTTACCGGCCAGAAAGTATCCCAGAAAGGTTCGAGATCGTCTGTGACTCTGTAAACATCGATGCTCATATCTGTTTCGTCGCCACGTTTGCCGTTATAGAAATCTTCAGGGTGTTCCCTGAAACACTTAAATCCATATATAGAATCCTCGTAGACCATCGGTCCATAATCAGGCAGAGATGCTACGTGAACAATGTCTCCTGCTTTGAATGGGAGCGGAAAGTAAAACCATTGATTCATGAATACTTCTTCTATGTTTAGCCAATCTTCATCAGAACAGTCATATCCTATCATCCTGAGTTTTGGATCAAATGTTGCGGTTTCCTTATTATCGCAGTCGTAGACTTGCTTTGTGACCACGAACTTCAGCACATTACCTTCGTTAAGGTCTTCAACAACCTTTTCATGAATAGTAGTGGAAATACGTTTATCTATTGGACTTAGCTGGAATACTGTGTCATAGTCGATGTGACTAAAGTCGGTATAATATGTGCTTAGCTTATAGCAACAACACTCCATTCTGTTGTCGCAAAAACTGTCAGTATGTTTCTTGTAGACTTTAATCGTTTTCTTTAGAAATTCATGAAGACTCGGAGTTTCGCAGAAATGAAGTCTATCCTTAAGTTTACAGTCTTCGGTTTCATCGATGATGTATTTCTAACCCGCAAGTTTCTCCTCGATCGGTCCCTCCCAATGCCATATCAGCCATGCGGCAGCATCAGGCTCAATGGTCCAGTTGATCTTGCGAAGATGTTCTCTGATCGCTTTTGAATTAATGAATTTGTAGAATTCCATAACTGCCTCTCCGTTAATACATTGTCCACCTGTATTCCGTAGCCTTCTTATGAAGGTTGCTTTTATGATGAGGAAAGTATTCCGGTTTCCTTCTTCTGACATAACGGTTGCAGTTCGTTTTAAGCCATCTCGAAAACCCGGGACGACGATACCATATATTTCTTCTGACACGTCCACGGTAATATTTGTTCTGACGATAGAACCGCTCAGCTCTCTTATGCTTTGCACGGGCATGAAGTTCGCTGATATCGATATATTCTTCGATCTCGAGATCGTCCGAAAAACACATAATACTTCTCCTTTTTGATTGGATTCTATAGGATGATATGTGGCGAATTTGGGACGATAGAAAATGCGTCTGAAATCTGTTCCGTTGTTGTCCTCTTTTTGAAACATTGAGGTTGGTAAAATTACGAAAACTCAAGGAGGGCATTACATGGAAAGAAAAGTCTTATTTGATGATTATCATGAAAAAACTTCGGAGCTGCTCGAACTATTAGACAGGGACAATTGGTCGCTGAATGTTGATACAGAGAAACTGAAGGAAAAAGCGCATAGACTTGAAGAGGCTCTGAAAGGTTTTGGAATAATCGTTAATAATATCGATATCATACCAGGCCCATCTGTTTCACGATTTGAGGTATCTATTGGATATGGAACTAAAGTATCAAGGATTAGGGAACTGGAAGATGACATTCAGATGGTTCTGGAAGCTTTATCTGTACGAATCGAAGCTCCTATCCCGGGTAAGAGTGCTATCGGTATTGAGATACCTAATGACAAGTCTACGGCAGTTCGACTTAAGGGACTTCTTGAAACTCCTGAATTCAGGAATTCCGCACCGCTTAACGTTGCACTTGGAAGAGATATTCCTGGAAAGCCTATGTATTGTGATCTTGCCAAGATGCCACATCTTCTTATTGCGGGTTCCACGGGTTCAGGTAAATCCGTATGTCTTAACTCGATCCTTATTAGTATCCTTTGTAAGGCATCGCCTAATGAAGTTAAGCTCATAATGATTGACCCTAAGGTAGTAGAGCTTGCGATCTATAACGGAATCCCGCATCTTATCATGCCTGTGGTTACTGATATGCAGAAGGCTATTAACACTCTTAAGTGGGCTGTTATAGAGATGGAACGAAGATACTCTCTCTTTGTTGAGAAAATCGTAAAAGATATTAATAGATACAACGAAGTATGTAAGATGGAAGGTGAACAGCCTTTGCCATTGATCGTTTATGTAATCGATGAGTTCGCTGATCTTATGATGGTTGCCTCCAAAGAAGTCGAGGCTCAGGTTTTGCGACTTGCTGCTAAAGCAAGAGCCGCAGGTATCCACCTTATCTTTGCTACACAAAGACCATCTGTTGATGTTATCACCAGTGTCCTTAAGAACAACCTTCCTTCACGTATTGCTCTTGCGGTTACATCAGGTGTAGATAGTAAGGCTATTCTTTATCAGACTGGTGCCGAGAAACTTCTTGGTAGAGGTGATATGCTTTATTTTCCTTGTTCAGCACCCAAACCGATCAGAGTACAGGGTTCATTTGTATCAGATGGAGAAGTCGAAAGGGTCGTAGGATTTCTTAAGGATCACTACGAAACCAAATATAATGAGAGTGTTATAAATATGATCAACAATGCAGTTAATGGTTCCATGAAGACTGATAGTAGATGTAGAGGGAAAGGCTTTGCAGCTTTGCTAAATCACGATACAAGTTCTGATGGATCAGGCGGTTCAGTATTTTCTATGAATGATGAAAGTGATGATGACGATCTTTTAGTACAGGCTGTTGACGTGATTGTTGAGCAGCAAGTTGCCAGTGTTTCAATTCTCCAGAGACGACTTGGAATTGGGTTTCCTCGTGCAGCACGACTCATTGATACTTTGGAGCATAAAAAGTATATCGGACCATTTGAGGGAAATAGACCTCGAGAAATTTATATCAATGCAGAAGAGTGGGCTAGAATAAAATCGAATGGAGAACTATGAGCAAGCAACAGACTATTGAGGGTCAGATCTCTTTATTTGAAGATTCATTGATGAGAAAGTGAGAAGAGCTGAGTTTCCGATATGATGACTAAATGTTAAATTATCTTTAATA
>JAGCGE010000068.1 GCA_017649745.1 Clostridiales bacterium
ATCGATGACAACAAAGTAAATGCAGTCATCTACTCGAAAAGTGACCTGAGCATTGGCGGCGACGGTGCCGTCATCATCACGGCCGATCAGGGTAAGGGCGTAATATGTAAGGACAGTCTCTACATTACAGGCGGAACTTATGTTATCACGACCGCGGAAGATGCTATCAACGGCAAGGACTTCGTTAACATCTCCGGCGGTGAGATAACGATTGATTCCAAAGACGACGGTATCCACGCTGACGGCAAGCTCCAGATCGACGGAGGCACGATGACTATCGACGCACTAGAGGGTCTTGAAGGAACTTATGTTGTGATAAACGACGGCAACATCACCATCAATTCCTCCGACGACGGTATCAACGCATCTTTGAAGGATGAGAGTTATGAGAAGCCTGTTGTCGAGATCAACGGCGGTAACATCAAGATCACTATGGCCGATGGTGATACAGACGGTATTGACTCAAACGGTGACATCATCATCAATGGCGGTTACATCGATATCACAGGCCGCTCAACATGTGACTACGACGGAACCGCAACTTTCAACGGCGGTACTCTCATCTTGAACGGCGAAGAAGCAACAGAGATCCCGAATCAGTTTATGGGACCTCCACCGGTCGACGAGAATGGTAATCCATTGCCGCCACCGGATATTCCGCTTGATGAGAACGGCAACCCGATCTACCCTGAGGGATTCCCTCTAGATGAGAATGGCAATCCGCTTCCGCCTCCTCCGATGGAATACGACGAGAACGGCAACCCTATCATGCCGCCTCCGCCACCATGGGCGCAGAGTGGAAACTCTCAGCCTACTGAACAGTCGGAACCTGAAGAGACGACTGCTGAAACAGAAACTGAGGCTCCTGTTGAAGAAACAACAGTCGCAGAAACTGAAGCTGTTTCAGTCGAGAGCGAAGAAACAATAAGCACAGCTGATTAAACCGATCAGAATAAACGGAAAAAGAACACCTGAAGCCTGGCAAAGACTTCAGGTGTTCATCTGTTCAAATAATTAAATGTCATCTTTTCACGGAATCAGCCCAAATATCAGAATATGCATCAGCAACATCAGAATCAAATGACATCTCAGAAGTCTTTTTTAGTCCCAGCTTGTCGGTGATCAGATCAATATCATCTTCTGAAGTTGAGATCATTGAGATATTGGTCAATGTAGAGCCATTAAAATAGCTGGCGTTCGTAAAGACTATATCATCATCGAGTCTTTCATCCAGGGTATCAATAAGCATCTCTATAGCGTCATCGTTTAAATATCCCATTCCTAAATATATATCCATAAGGAAATCAGCGAACTCATCCTTTTCCATACGAACGATCACGTATCCACTGGTTTTACCTAATTCAAAGCAATCCTTCTTTGACCACTTTTTCGCTTCTTTTTCGTTTATACCATTGATCTTCAGGAATGCTTTTCTTGCTGTTTCAGTATCATTTAATTCGAACATGGAAACACTCAATGAATCATCATAGAGATTTTCTACGTCTGCTCTCAAATAACATGTGCATGTTTTAATATTCTTTCCTCTGATATGAGGGAGCGAACCAGCATTGGCATTTTCAATAAGATCCTCATAATCATCCCCATCCATCGATACATATATGCCATCTTCTAAAAGTTCAGCCAATTCCTCATCCTCATCTTCAAAGTCATCAACATCTACTTCTTCTGCATCGAACTCCTCAGTAGCCAGCTTATACAAGTTTTCCGGTGTTGTCTTATTACAGGAAGTGACAATTCCCATAAGCAAGACTAAAGACAGGACAAGACAACTGCCCTTTTTAATATATACTGATCTCTGATTCTTCATAAGCGTCTCCTTCCTTTTGTAAATGCGAACCATGTTTTCTTTATTCTATTCTATAGAAACCCGTAATAAAAGAAGTTGGATCATTTGTTTACACTCAAACAAACCATATTTCAACGCACTAGAATTGGATACCCCAACATTATCGCTCATTTAACGGATTATGTTGTATAAAGAACGCTAAGAATCTCCAAAATCAATGCAGTTAGCCCTACACAACCGCCCAATTATTGAGCTAGGTTGGGAACGAGAGGTTTTTTACGGCAAAAATCCCCAACTTTTTTGTCATTTTTTCAAAAAAGGTAGGGAACGATCCAAAAAAAATTATGCTTCAGGTCCCTTATAGCGCGGCTTGCCGACGGAACCTCGTCCGTACTCGATCGCGTCTTTCGGGCAACGGTTAATACATGCCATACAGTGCGTGCAGGAAGTTCCCCAAGAAGGCTTCCCGTCCTTCATGACGATGTTCGTAAGCGGACAGACTTTCGCGCACATCCCACATGAGACGCAGGCATCAGTTGTCCTGAATCTCTTGGTCTTCATGAAATACTTATAGTAAACTTCCCTGACGCCTTTTGTGATCGCGTACTCAACGGCGCCGATCGTGTCGATGTCGAGGGTGCCGCCGTCCTTGATCGTTGCTGCGATCTTCTCAATCACCGGGATGGCATCACTGACGATCTTGCGGCTTCCTTCCCTGTCCTTTGTCGAAAACAATATGATATAGTCTTGCGGCATGACGACCTGAGCAGCGCCCATGAATTTCATACCTTTTTCCTTACAGATATCAGCGCCGACTCGCGGTGATATGCCCATCGAAGAAGCACACGTCACGACAAGATAAGCCGTCGCTCCTTCCGGAAAAGTTGCGCTTTCGATGAATTCAGTCATGAGCCTTGCGGGAGAGGACATATATGACGGGCACACGAAGACGTAGACTTCGTTATCAGTAAATACAGGCGTCTCATTATTCTTCGTATACGAAGTGATATCGATCGTTTTCTGACCGATGACAGAGGCTACTTTCTCAGCCACGAACTTGCTGTTTCCTGTACCCGAAAAATAAAAGACCATTACTCTCCACTCCTCTTAACAGGCATTATCACATTCTCCATGAACCTTCGCGCACCGTCCTCCTTAAGGAGCATCTTGAGTGTCTTGCTCGACGGATTACCTTCTGTTATCATTCGCTCCCTGAAAGCCCTGAGCTTTCCTGCATACTCCGGAACGACCTTCGCGCCTTCAATAGAACCAAGGTAACTGCTTATCGAATCGATCGCCATATCGATGAGCTTATCCACCTCACCTGACTTAATGAGCGAATATGGCATTCTCTCTTTGATATACCAGTTCTCCTTCTCCTCATATTCAGGAAGGGAACAGTATCTGTCATGGATCTCACGCATCGAAGCATCGTTAAGATCATCCATACCGCAGCCGTAATACTCGACAAATACACAGCGCTTTTTCTTCATACTCATCGCATCGATGAGAAGGTACGGAAGTGCAACTGCCTCCGACGGCATAAAAGACATCGTCAGAAGCTCCATTCCCATCTTCGTCGTCGTGTGCATCACCATTACGTGACCGTAACCGCTTATACTGTATTGCTCTACCTTAAAGCGCATGAGCGGGATCAGCGAAGGATACTTCATGTTGGTGTACTGATCCTCCGGAAGAAGGACCGCATTACTCTTAAGCAGAACGTCCTCTGCCATCTTCTTAAGCTCCCCGATCATTTGGTAAAACTCTTCTTTATATACTCAGCAAAGCTCATGTCGCCGGCGATCGTGTCTCCGACCATATCATGCGTAAGCGTCCATTTCGAAAACTTTATGATCGCCTCTTTGCCGTTCTTCTTAAGCTTGTTGATGAACGCGAGCATGTCGAAGATCTTAGGCGACGCTCTCTTTATCACAGGTTCCTTCCCTGCTGCTTCGAAGCACTTTCTCGCGATCTCTTCGTAAGAATATTTCTCCTTGCCACCGACCGAATAAGTCTTGTTCTCATCGTTCATGTGCTCGACGATGAACTTCGCGAAATCCTCTGTCGAGACGATGTTCGCGTAGACAGGCTCTTTACCGAGTAAAGTGACCTCGCCTTTTTCGATCATAGGCTTAAAGACCTTGATGATGTCATAGAAATATCCTGTCGGACGATGGATGACATAGTTCAGCCCGCTCTTCTTAAGTTCCTCTTCGAAAAGGTACTTCGCGTGCACCATCGGCACATCAGGCGCAGTATCAGCCTTGATAACTGAGATGTACACGAACTTTCCGACACCTGCCTTCTTCGCCTCGCGAAGAAGGTTAAGGTTGCCGTTAAGATCGATATCGTAATTACTTACTGTGGCTGAACCCTTGGTAAGTCCGACTGTCGTTATGACAATGTCGGCACCGTCACACACGCCCTCGAGCGTTTTAGGATCTGTCACATCCACCTTTACGAAGCTGTATCCCGAGTCGATGCCGATATCTCTCTGCATCATATCGAGAGCTATTACTTCGTGATCGTTTTTTCTCAATTCCCTGAATATATCTGCCCCAAGATTGCCGTAAGCGCCGGCTAAAACCACCTTCATAAGCACCTCTCTGATCGCAAAATTGAGTCTAAATTATTCATCAGCCGCCGTTAAGTCTTCTGTCGACTTCCTCCTGAGCTGCATTGAGAAATCCCTCAGGATCCGCTTCTTCATATGCATCCATGTATTCAGACCAGATCGAATCGAAGTTCTTAGCCTTTACGACCTGTGGCAGATACTCATGCTTGGTCTGACTGATCGCCTGATATTCGGCTCCGCCAGGCAGTTCACCATAAAGATTATTCGACCAGGTCCACATCGGGTACCAAGGATAATGTCCTTCATCGACCGACCTGAGCATATCAGCATATGTTGTAGCTCCGTATGCCATAAAGCAATAGAGCATCGGCTCTGACAAAGTCGCATAGAATTCACTTGTCTGTTCAGACGGTTGCATCATATTAATGCCATCATAGTTCATGCCAAGCCACTGAGGCATATAGTAGTACTGACAGACATGCTCCCTCAGATAATCAGGATTGCTCCAGTTCTCTCTCATCTCCGGAGTCCTGTAGAACAGTCCGCTGTCATCAACATAGTAGTCTACTCCCTCGACGCCCCAGAAACGGAGATTATGTATCTCAGGATCCATGATATCGTTCAGGAATTTAAATGCCACATTAGGGTCAGGACAATTCGTAGTGACCGCGATACCGGAAACCTGATTGATCTCATCACCGTACTGATGCCACTGGTTGTCCATACCGGCCTCGATCGTGATACCTACAGGAACATATTCGCATCCGAGATCGATGAGTTCATCAGTATAGGTATACATAAGTGTATATGCGAAATCCCAGTACTGATCGCACATTCCGAGAACACAACCTGTCGAAAGCTTTTCAATATATTCGTCATAGGTCATTTCATCGAAATCAGGATCGATGATACCCTTGTTGTATTCCTCATTAAGCTTCTTGAAATACTTCTTAGCCGTATCTGATGTATTGTAATCCTTAACAACAGGGTTGGAAGGATCAGATACATCAACGATAACGCATCCGTCATTCGGGTAACCGTCGAGATACATCGGCGGGCACTCGAGACAGAAATAACGCCAGTCTTCACAAAGCATCGTGTAAGGGATTATCGGTGTTCCGTCAGGCATCTCAGGATGAAGCTCATAATAATCCTCGAGAAGCTTAAAGTAATCATCGAGCGTCTCGACCAACGGATAGCCGAACTCCTTCAGTACGCGGTTCTGGATCCAGAAAGCCTGTCCGTTGTGACCTGTACTCGTATCAACATTATTATAATGATTTCCGAAAACATTAGCCCAATAGATGTGGCCGTCAGACATACGGAACTTATCCCACTCTTCATCGGTATAGAGTGCCTTAAGGTTCGGATACATCTCAAGGTAAGGATCCCAGCAAACAAGCAGATCGTTCTCGTAAAAAGTCACATTGGCGTCACCTGCGTCTATATAATCAGGCAGTTGTCCTGATGCGATCATCGCGCCAACTTCCTCACCAAGCGTCCTGCCGTTATTTAAGAATTCTTCTTTAACGCGAACGCCTGTCTTCTGGGCGATGAGTTCCTGGATCTCATTATTGCCGTAGTCCTTCTCGGATCCCGTATAGCCTATGAACATCGTGAGATCGAGAATATCGGAGTTGTAATTTGATGGTGTCGAAGGGACAGGTTCTGTCTCCGTCTCTTCCGTAACATCAGGAACTATCGGATCAGTCTCTATGATCTTCTCCGTTTCCTTTATATCTTTATGTCTGATCTTAAGTGTCTCGTCAGTAACTGCTTTCGAACAGCCTGAGAGAGCAAATGCGACCAACATGATCGCTGCTGTAAGTCTTTTGTATTTCATACCCTACCTCCTTATCAATATATAGTGATTATATCATCTATTATGTGATATAATAAGCAAGCTTGTATCTTAAATATAAGCAAAAGGAAGATTTGATTTTAGCAGACAATTTATGAGGCGAAAGTCGGACAGTGCTATGCGCTGAACCGTATCTTGAGCGCTGTGAAGATGTGGGAGATTATTATGGCTGAGGAAACGAACGAGTCCTATCAGGAGCTGCTGGATGCTGCCAGTAGCAGTAAATGGGCATATGAGAATGATGTACAGACACTTTCCAATAACATCAATATCCTTGATCGAACATCACCTATAACTGACAGGTATTGTAATGGCCTGTTGAGCTATCTGGGCTCTGATACATGTAGTAGCAGGTTCGATAGTTCCATAGCTTCCCTTCAGCAGCTCATGTAACGGAGGAAACTGATATGTATGAGTTTGAACAGTTGGAAGAAAATGAGGTCAGACAATATCCTGAGCTGCATGGCGCAGGCGGGATCGGTGAAGATGTCAAGAAGGCTATGAGCGATTATACCCGTCGTCTGGCATTCATCAAAGGCAAGGATTTTCATGAGTGTGACACTAGTTCGACCAAAGATGTGGTCAGCGAACTTATCAGACAGATGAGGACTATATCCGAATCGATGGATGAGGTCGATTTCATGATCGATAATCTCTTTCACATTATAAGATCAGGTGTCTTGGACGAAGAGGACAAGATCGCCGAGAATACGGAGGTATGAGGCCATGAAATCTATGACTCGCGTTAACCTAAATGGTCTTGCCAAAGATATCTCGATGTTCAGTTCCGAAAGAAACGACAACACTCTCGACAGAAAAGCAGAATTACTGACTTATTCCAAAGGGGCACCTATCGATGCGATCAACGATTGTCTCGATTCGTATAACTCATTTTGCGACAACCTCAACAGAGTATACGCATCAACAGAGAGATATCTGGAACAGGCGCTTACCAATCTGCAGAACGTCGAGCAAGACAACAAGATCAACTAAAACACTAGGTATATGATTATGAGATATTATTCAAGCGATTACAGAGCAAATCTGGAAAAAGAAATTATAAGAACCAGAGATTCCGTAGGTCATCCAAATTATACGGTAAGGATCTCTTCAGCACCTTCTCCTGTTGAAGGAAATTCTATCAAGAACGAGTGTCTGGTGACTGCAACCGATGCACAAAGCAGGATCGCCTATGTCATGAGCCGTCTTGGCCAGCTGAGTAATGAACTAGCTAATTTCTATGCATCCACGGACAATATAGCTGATTCGGTATATGGCGCAGCTCAGGATATAAATCAGATAATAACAGAAGCCAGTAATGCTCTTCTCAGGATCGATAATGTCTTAAATGGCGTTGGACAATATCATGGACAACCTGTGTCTTCTAAGAATCTTAAAGCAGCAGGGTTTAAGAATGAAAAGTACGACGAGATAAAAGAGACTATCCGGAATAATATCATTGAGGGACAAAAGAAATATGGTTGCTTAAACTTCGAATTAACATCTGATTATTTACACCGTATTATCCAGAAATTGGAGAACAACAACTCCCTCTCACAGTATGAAAAGGATAATATCAATTTCTTCTCTTTCTATTTCCTGGAGAATATCAGGAACAACAATATTGCCTATAGAGTAAAGTGTCTTCCGCTGATAAATGACCTGTACAAATGCCATGTCCTTAACCGCTACGACGAGTTCTATTGTGCCGCAGATCTCCCTGACGAGACACGCAATGCTTGTATCGCGATATATGAATTCTTAAATCCGTCGGCTAAAAAGATCGTGGATGTCTTTTTCGAGCGTGCCGTAAATTCTCCTAATTGCAATGCCCTGAATGACTATGCCAGAAAAAATGTCGAGATAATAAAATACGATCTTTATACAGCAGACTCCAAATTAAGGTTCCTGGTACTGAGCTATCTTCCTGAATTGACGCTCACGGGCATAAGTACCGGAGAGACCGCAAAATATGATCATGATACCAAATCACTATTTCTGAATATGCATCAGGATCCCGAGAATCCAAGTAACCTCGATTGCAGTTTTTTCCATGAATTCGGTCATGCGCTCGATGATCTGTTATGCGAAGATATGGTCGTTCCTCTGGCCAAAGATATCTTCTATCTGTCAACTGATTATCGCTACGAGATGCTGGCTGATTTCAGGAGCAATATGAAGACCGTACTCAGTGATTACGGATACACGTTTAAACAAGAGGAGTTAAGTGAACTGCTCGACTTCATCATATCTAAAGAGAGCATCAATATCTCGACCGAGGATGATCCTGATTACTACAAGAAACTGCTCCCTCGCAAGTGGACTAAGAAAATGAAGAATGCATATTCGGATCTGAGAGATTACTACGGATACAGGAATTACATTTTCGAAGAATCCGGTGAAGAAGCTTTCTATACCGAAATAAAACCGGGATTCATCGATGATTCCGAAGAGACCATAATCGCAGGCGACCTGATAGGCGCATTAACAAATAATAAGCTCGGATCGGTCGGCGATTCGCACGCAATAAATCCGTATGACCCTGAGACATTCGGAGGCAAAAAAGAGAATAGCCGAGATGACATAAAGAACGTAAAAGCTCTGCACAAACTCCTGAAGAAAAAGTCTTATTGGGCCAGACATGCAAGCTTTATCAGCATCGACGGCTGGTTCGACGGTCACACAGCGGGAACAGAATTCTTCGCCGAGAGTTTCGACGACAGGATACATGGTGTCGATCAGACATATAACAGAAAGATCTTCCCGACAGCCATCGACAGATTCGAGAAAGATCTTGATGATGCTGTCAGGATCGCGGCTGATAAGCAGGATGAATAAAAAAGGCGGGGAACTTCCCCGCCGGTAGATGTGTGATCTTTTATTCTAAGTAACCGAAGTACAGCACCTGAGCCTCAACTACCCAGTAATCTCCGTCAGAAGTTACATCGAAAACATAGTACTGAGCATCAAGTGTAGTACAACAATATTGACCATTCTCGTTTTTCTGAAGCGCACCGAAAGCATCCTGCTCAAAGTTAGGACGGCCTTCCTTCGGAATATAGACTCTCAGCATGAGTGGAGCCATGTTGAGGTCATCATAGTACCACTGCCAGATGATCTTATAATCAGTTGTGATCTCATCTCCTACAGATAACAAAGCTGACTCAAATGCCTCTTCTTCGGCGTCTTCGAGAGCATTATCACCTACATTACAGATCAGTTCCCATAAACTATCGCTTTCTTGGCTGGCTTCATACCAGTTATCAAAATCCGCCAGCCCATCAAAAAATCCGTCAACTCCGCTATTAAGAGCGTCATCGGCAACTCTTCCTGCAGAACTTGAAAGACTGTTATTAAGCTCATCATCCAATATGAGAGTTACATAGTATAATTCACCTGCATCGGTCGTAGGCTGATAACCTTTTGTATCCATCCAGGATAAAAGCTTGTCATAAGCAAGCACGCAAGTCTGAAGATTGGTGTATCTGTCTTCTTCGATAGTCCAATCGTAATAGGACTGCTCACAAAAAGTGTAGACCCTCTCACCATCAACTGTATAATACGGCTGAACGAAGATCCTGCTGGCTTCGCCATCATAATAAGGCAGGAGGCAGTAATTGGTTGTCACCTCGAACTCATTACTTCTGATACCATAATTTTCATCCAGATGCTGGATCACATATCCTTCTGCACCCGGAACAGGATCCCAAACGATAACCCTGTAATTTCCCGATACAGTACCGAGAAAATTCGTCGGTTCATCAAGCAAAGGATATGTCTGTTCGGTCGATGCCTCGGTTATCACTTCCTCTGATGTGGGAGTATCCTTTTCAGTATTTACGTAACCATCATCGTCGTCTTCATCTTCGTCCTCATCGTCATAGGCTCTTTCAGTTTTCTTGGAACTTCTCTTCTTACTGGATCGCCTTCTTCCTGAATCTGATGAACAGGAACTGGCAAATACCGAAACACACAAGATCAATGATAATGCAATCAATAATTTCTTCTTCATAACTCACGCCCCCCTAATGAACTGATTATAACATTTAATCAAAAAATATGACAGTGGAGATATTCCCCACTGTCATATACTAAGATCAGACTAGTCCGTTCTTTATGAATTTAAGGAAAACATCCGCGATCTTTGGATCAAACTGCGTTCCTTTGTTGTTCTCGATCTCTTTGATGATATCTTCTTTGGTGAGTTTTTTTCGATAGACACGATTGGAATTCATGGCGTCATAAGAATCAGCGACACAGATCATCCTGCCGATGAGTGGGATATCCTCGCCCTTTAATCCTTCAGGGTAGCCTTTGCCATCGTATCTCTCATGGTGATAACGAGCGCCCTCGTCAGCATCAGGAAGGCTCTTAAAGTGGCTTAAGATCTCACTGCCGCGGGTCGTATGCGACTTGATGATGTCGAACTCCTCATCAGTCAGGCGACCGGGTTTTCCAAGGATATTATCAGGAACACCGATCTTGCCGCAGTCGTGGAGGAGTGCGACATAATATATCCTGTCGAGTTCCTCACCTTCAAAGCCCATGCTCTGGGCAATGAGTTTCGTATACTGGGCGACTCGGTTGGAGTGACCGTTTGTGTATGGGTCCTTGGCATCTATAAATCCTGTAAATGTCTCGATCGACTCCATGATCATATCAAGATCATGCTCGTGGATCCTCTTGTATTTCTTGTACTGCACCTCTGTTATGCAGAAGATCAGTAGTGAAAGAAGCCACACTCCCATGCATACAGTAGCGATCCTGAACAAAGGCTCACTCCAGAGCATCCTGTGGAATGTGTAATTAAATTCAAGCGTCGAACCGCTAAGGTCTTCTTCGATCGGAACGTAGATTATGATACCCGAAACGATACCTTCATATGCTCCTATAGGCTTCTCAAGTGAATTCTCGCTGGTGCTAGGATAATAAATGAGATAGTCGTCCTTTTTCATACGGATCAAGGTCTCACCATCTGTAGTCACAGTATCAAATGAATAATCATTCGGAGTGAATTCACGAAGATCAGGAACTGTCGCTTCGTATTCCTTGTTGTTTATCTGCTGATGGATCTCAAGAGAGCCATTCCATGCCGACAGAAGATATACTTCACGATCAAAAACGAACTTAAAAGTATAATCGGCGATCTCATCTTTAAGGTTATTTCGGATATAGATATCGTATGTGTATGCCTGATAATTCGCATCATAAAGGCCTTCATCATAATAATCGATACACTTGGACCATGTACTGCTTCGAGGCTCGATCCTTACAGATACATCAGTTTCGGAATCATCCATGGATGTAAAGAGCTTCTCACCTTCAAAGGAGCTCTGATGAACTTTTTTATTGTAAGAATCCCTTAGTATAAGGCTCAAGAAAAACAGACACGCAATGAGGAACAATGTCACCGCGAAAACTATGGTCATTAGTTGTCTGTTCTTTTTCTTCTTATCCATCAGATGTGCACTACTCATTAACTGAAATAAAAAACTAAGCCCCGTCTAATGATTCGATTATATCACCCAAGTAAGGATTTTTTGACACCTTAGGATGCATGTTAATAATATCTTTTCATTTATGAGCGCCTATTGTCCTTTCTCTGACTATATATGGTAAAACAAAAAAGGCTGACCACTTCAAAGTGATCAGCCTTAAAGATATAGTCATCTGTTAACTATCAACCAATGTCAAAACCGAGCATTCCATACATAGCGCTGTAGAGGTCTTCCGAGTAATTACCGGATGTTGCAAGGATGCTCTTGCCAGGCATCATTGTAAGATCGTCAGCGTTGAATGAGTTGAGAACAAGAGTCAGGAACTCAGGATCATCTAAAGCTGTATCAAGATCGCCCTCATAGCTCTCTGCTGCTGCCTGAATAGCTACATCCAGGACATCAGTTAAATTGCTTGGTGCATTGAAAACGATGAGTGTGTTGTAACCCTTGTCTTCAACTGAGAACTGTGTCTGAGCGTAGATCGTATTCATGATCTCGTATGTTCTTGCATACTGCTCTTCTGTAAGTGTATCGAAATCGAAACCGAGTGAATAAACGAAGTCTTCAGCGAGGTACTGACGTGTCTCATCTACAAAAGCCTGACCATCCATAGTGCTGTCGAGAGCTGTGATCTGTGAAGGATCGTTATTAATGACTGCGAGGATCATTGCTGTAGATCCGTCTGTATAAGAGATCGAGAAAGAACACTCATACTTTACTTCGCCTAAAACGATATTGCCGTTGTACTCTTTGAAATAGAAAGTAGCTGTGCAATTCTTGTCGTTGCTGCCTACGAATTCCTTAGTAAATACGTTACCGTTGCCTGCGATCTCATCTAATGCAAGCTCAAATCCTTCTGCAGCGCAGTCGCCGAGATCACCGTTAGCAGCAAATGTTGTTCCGTAGAAGTCGATACCGCCAGAGATCATGGCATTACCTCTGAGGTTGCTGATCGATACTTCACCTACTGTGGAATCTGCTATCGTTGAAGCTTCGTCAGAGTTATTATAAACACCGATATCGATGCTCTTGTTGTCAGCATTCTTCAATGTTACATAGCTTGGGTGCCATGCGTGAGCTGAGACATTCGTTGTTCCTACAGAATCACTGCTGAAGCTCCAGCCGTTATCCGTAAGGTCCTTAACTGCCATAGGGAAATCATAAGTTACGCCGTCGATAACGAACTTACCGACATTTGTGTCATCCATCTTCTCAGCTACGAGAGTCTTCGCTTCATCCTGCCAAGGTGTCTTATCCTTCTTGAGATTACATCCTGAAACAAGACATACTGAAAGAGCGACAGCCAAAATCGCTGATACAATCCTAGTGTTCTTCATATAGAAATGTCCTTCCTGAAAATATTAATCAACTAGTTGATTGTATCAAAGATATAAGAAATCACAATGAAATGGCGATCACAACTTGGTTACAAGATTCCTACCGTTTTCCTTCGATGTGTAGAGAGCTTTATCAAGTCTGTTGAAAGCTTCGGTAAAGTCGTCGTTATCGTTGATCTCAGTGATACCAATGGAACATGTTATGTGGCAGATGTCTGGGAACTCGAATTCCTCAACGATCTTTCTTAATGCTTCTGCCTTCTCGGCAGCCATGTCACCGTCAACATCGCGCAATACGACAACGAACTCCTCGCCGCCCCATCTTCCTGCAATGGCATTCTCACGCTCTGCATAGTCCTTAAGTATCTTCGCGATACACTTCAATGTATTATCACCAACGGAATGTCCGTATGTATCATTAACGTTCTTAAAATGATCAAGATCGAGCATCATAACCGATACAGGCTTATTACTCTTATTCTTGTAAGCAATAGCATTACGAAGCTGCGAGTCGATCTCGCCGTGATTATAGATGCCTGTAAGAGGATCCGTGATAGCCTTCTGCTCATATTCCTGAAGAGTAGACATCAATTCCATGGACTTATCATTGATATCCTGAACCATGAACACGAACCTGAAATCTTCATCACTGTCAGTCTTCGCACGGCTGAAGATGAGCTTGACCCAGATGAAATTGCCTTCGAGATTACGCATCATACAGTCGTAAGAAGAAGTACGGCCCGGTGTAAAGTTCTTCTTCAGGTACTCAGGATCTGTACGGCGGAGGAACTGCTCCTGGTCCTCCGGCCAGAACATATTAACGATCATCATTCGCCATTCTGTGTAGGACAGGTTGTAGTTAACTACGTCATCAGAGATCTCGGTAACATTGATGCTGCTCGTGGTATTCTGTACAAGATCGATGTACATCGAGAACAGATAGGAGTTCTGGATCGTGCTGATCTTCGTAGTAGTAAGTGTCTCCTGCAAGGATTCGTTATCATTAAATTCGTCCAGGATAAAGATGTATTTCTTTTTGTCTTCGATCGGATAAACAGTTAGCTGAACGAGATGAGATATCTCCTCACCTTCCAGAGCCAGCCTTAAGCGACGGCTGTACTTATCCTTAAAGATTCCAGTGTAATCTGCGAAGATCTGGTAATCACCTGAGACCTTCTCGTTCGAGCCATTGAAGTGGAACCACAGATCCAAGATCAGGTCATGATAGATACCGGATTCCTTAAGAAACCTCTCGAACATCCCTCGCCTGATGATCGTCTTGTATGTATCGATCTCAGGGTCAACAATTATGACCGCATCTACATTATCAAAAAATAATCCTTTAACATCATCAATGCTGTAATCATACAAACTCTTTGCTGACATAGTCGAAACCTCCCGGGCAGAATGCATCTTCACACAGTATATGATAAATATACACTTAAATTATCAACCCAAATTGACATACGGTCAAGTAAACAAACCGTAAACCCGAGTGTGATATCATACCTATATATTGACCATGGAAGGGGATATTAATATGAACAAGATAATTGAACAGGTCGACAAGTATATGCACGAAGCTCTCGAAAAGGAGTTCCCTGCTCTTCAGCGCTCTGAGTTAGAGAAGGACGGTGCAGTCTTTTACATGAATGGTAAGAACGGCACGGCTTTTGACTGGTACGTCAACGACCACATCCCGTGCTTCTTTATTTTCTATAACGACAAGGAGAATCTCGGTGCAGTTAAAGCTACCCTCTACACTGACGGAGGCATGTCTATCTATCTTTATGGCGACCATGGTCACGCTGAACCGATCAACTACGAAGTCGATATCGATGCTAAAGAGAACGAACTTCTTGAGCTTGCCGTCACCCTTACCTCTAATGCAGACAACAATCGCATCTGGGATGACGACATAAGAAAGCTCGACACAGATTCCACGCCGGATAAGAAGTCAGTCGATGCATTCCTCGCTCTTCGTGAAGATTTCAAGCCTTCGATCGAGCTTAAGGAACTTTACTCTAAGACAGTCATCGTATCGAAAAAGGTTCGTGAAGGCGGATGGAAGATCTGCTACGGAATGCGTGACGAACCGACAAACGAGCGCGACAGCGGCTGGTATTTCGGCGTTGGCAACGAAGATAACGATTACTTTAACGATCCTAATAACATGGAACTCTGGTCAGTCAATTCAGCGTTAATGTTTGACGGTGCCTTGAGCGAATTCATAACAGCGCCGTACGGAACCGCGATCGTCAGGGCAGCTTCAGACAGATTCGAACTCGACGAGGAAGGCAAAGAGATATTTTTCGAAAAGCAGAAATGAATTATATTAACTTGCTCGTTGGACTATGCGAGTCAATGTACTTGTGATACTTCTCTTTCTCGGCATACATATATTGGTCAGCGCGATCGATATACTCCTCGATAGTAGAGTCATCGTCAGGTTCTATGATGGTGTAACCGATACTCGCGTGAAGGATGAAAGAAAGATCCAAAGCATCGAACTGCCTGCTCATGTTCTCTGATATCTTCTTGATGAGTTCCTCGACCGAGTCAGGATCATGACATGGTCCAACGGCAATGAATTCGTCGCCTCCGTAGCGTCCGAAAAGCCAGTCCTTAGGAGAGCAGGACTCAAATGCCTCAGCTGTAGCCTTGATCGCGAAATCGCCCTTAAGATGGCCATACACGTCATTTATGGTCTTCATCCTGTCGATATCGGTAAAGACAAATATCGCTTTCTTGTTCTCAGCTTTCA
>JAGCGE010000069.1 GCA_017649745.1 Clostridiales bacterium
ACGTGCGCGTCTGCCTATTCCGCCACGGCCGCATTTGTGTTAAGCATTGACAATTATACATATACGTTATGGGGGTGTCAAGCACTTTTTCGAAAGGAGTGGATATATTTTTTTGCCCCTATATTATAAATTTATGTTATTATGGTTAAACGTGTAAAGTTATTATGCTGAATCATTCAGGAGGAACATAAATGAAAACGATAATGCTTGGTAATGAAGCAGTTGCCCGCGGCGCTTATGAAGCGGGAGTTAAGCTCGTTTCTTCTTATCCTGGTACACCTAGTACTGAGATCACAGAAGAGATAGCTAAGTATAAGGAAGTGTCATGTGAATGGGCACCAAATGAGAAGGTAGGAGCAGAAGTTGCTATCGGTGCATCTATCAGAGGCGCACGTGCTATGACATGTATGAAGCATGTAGGACTTAATGTTTCTGCAGACCCTCTTTTCACAGCAGCTTATTCCGGCGTAAACGGCGGACTTGTATTCTGTGTAGCTGATGACCCTGGAATGCATTCATCCCAGAACGAGCAGGATACCAGAAATCATGCTAGAAGTGCTAAGGTTCCTGTACTCGAGCCTTCTGACAGTCAGGAGTGTAAGGACTTTGCTAAATATGCTTTCGAGCTTTCAGAGAAATACGACACACCTGTTATCTTGAGACTTCACACTCGTGTATCTCACTCAAGAAGCACAGTTGAGCTTTGTGATCCTACACCGATCACATTGAAAGAATATGTAAAAGATCCTGCTAAGTACGTTATGATGCCTGCTAATGCCATCAAGCGTCATGTAGTAGTTGAGGACAGAACAAAGCAGATCGCTTCTGATTCCAACGATGTTAAGGTTGGTCTTCATAAGGTTGAGATGCGTGATACTAAGCTTGGTATCATCACAGCAGGTGCTTCCTATCAGTACGTTAGAGACGGTGTACCGAACGCTAGTGTATTGAAGCTTGGTCTCGTATGGCCACTTCCTATGGATCTTATCCGCGATTTCGCTTCAAAGGTTGAGCGTCTCGTAGTAGTTGAAGAGCTTGATCCATTTATCGAGAATGAGATCAAGGCAGCAGGCGTTAAGTGTGAGGGTAAGGAACTCTTCACAATGCTTGGTGAATATACAGCAACAATGGTTAGAAAGGCTTTGTCCGATCTTCCACTTCCTGAGGCTGGAATCGATACAACATCACTTCCAACTCCTCCTGGCCGTCCACCGGTACTTTGCGCAGGATGTCCTCATAAGGGCTTGTTTCTTGCATTGAGCCGTCTTAAGGTTCAGGTTATGGGTGATATCGGATGTTATACACTCGGTGCACTTCCTCCGATGCAGGCAGTAGATGCCGTTATCTGTATGGGTGCTTCCGTAGGTATGGCTCATGGTTTTGATAAGGCTACTGACGGAGCTGATTCACGTAAGACAGTTGGCGTTATCGGTGATTCTACATTCCTTCACTCAGGTATCACGAATCTTCTTAACGCTGTATACAACCAGAGTTCTATTACACTGATTATTCTTGATAACTCTATTACAGGTATGACAGGTCACCAGCAGAATCCTTCAACAGGTAAGAACATCCGTCTTGAGGATGCACCTGCAGTTGATCTTGAAGGCCTTTGCAGAAGCCTTGGCGTTGCTTCCGTAAGAGTCGTTGATCCTGTAGATACATACGGAACAGAGAAAGTTATCAAGGAAGAGCTCGAAAACCCTGTAGTATCAGTTATTATCGCTCGCCGTCCTTGTGCTCTTATTCCTACAGGTCGTGCTAAGAAGGGCGTTGAGGTTTCCTGTGACTACGATAAGTGCCGTTCCTGCGGTGCTTGCGGACGCATCATGTGTCCTGCTCTCATCATGGGCGATGACAAGAAGCCTATGATCGATCCTGAGTCCTGTAATAACTGCGGACTTTGTGTAAATGTTTGTAAATTCGACGCTTTGATCAAGGGGGAGGAGTAATCATGGAAAACTTTGAAGCTTCAATCGTATTGGCAGGCGTAGGCGGCCAGGGAACTTTGATCGCAGGTAAACTCCTCGGAATCCTGAGCCTTAAGCTTGGACTTGATGTTAAAGTATCCGAAGTACACGGAATGAGCCAGCGTGGCGGTTCCGTTATCACATACGTTAAGATCGGTAAGGAGGTTCATTCTCCTATCGTTGAGCCTGGTACAGCTGATTTCCTTCTTTCTTTCGAGGAAGTTGAGTCAGTTCGTTGGGCATCACTTCTCAAGAAAGACGGTGTTATGATCGTTAACTCACAGAAGATCAAGTCACTTCCTGTTCTTCTTGGTGCTATGCAGTATCCTTCTGATGTTAAGGAAGCTCTCGATAAGGGTTCTTTGGGTGATACAAAGGTCATCGAGATCGATGCTACAGGTGCTGCTCTTGAGTGTGGTACAACAAAAGCAACAAACATCGTAATGCTCGGTGCTCTTTCCAAGTATTTTGGAATCGATGACAAGATCTGGCAGGAGGCTATCGAAGAAGCATTCTCCTCTAAGCCTAAGACAATCCCTCTTAACCTTGAGGCATTCTCAAAGGGAAAGAGTCTTGCTTGATCTTTAAAGATCTGAAACAGATTAATTATCCCTGTCGCACTTCATATGCGGCAGGGATATTTTTTAATGCATTACTTTGTTTTCTTCCATCGAGGTCCTGGAGTGCTTTTTCGTTCGCTTTTCGATATACATTATCCTGTCAGCTTTATTGATGCTCTCCATTAGGAGTTCCCAACTCGGAACTTCACTTGTTCCGACACTGGCACTTAATTTGAACTCTGTCTTGCTGGTGTTGTTATAATCCTTTATAGCGTTACGGAAAGATCTAATGAACTGACTTACTCTAGCGGAATTATCAAGTATCAGTACAGCAGAGAATTCGTCACCGCCCATTCGGGTAGCAAATTCATTTGGCTGCAGAGAACTTTCTAAACATGTAGCGATTGCCTTAAGTGCTTCGTCGCCTGCTGCATGTCCGAGATTATCATTGATCCATTTAAGACCATCCATATCGATACTTGCAACGGCTATGCCATGCTTTTCGAATGTGCCGTTTGTGAAGATCTTCGATATGTTCTCCTCGAATCCGCGTCTGTTATAAAGGCCTGTAAGAGAATCCCTTACATAAAGATCCATAATGTTATCGACTTCATAGAGTTTGTCATAAAGCCTTAACCTGTTAAGTGTCTGTCCCATGAGAGTCAGAAGGAATTCGAGTTTCTCATCAATAAAGTACTTGGAATTCGGATCAAGGGTCAATGCTGTATGACCATAAACATCACTCTTGAAAAAGATCGGAAGATATAATCTTACGCATGGCTTACTAGGCTTATATTCATCCGGTAGCAGGTTGTGAAGAGGAAAGGTCTTAGAAGATACAATACAGGTGGTATCGTTACAATAACCGGTAAGAAGGTTATCATTCTCACAATGCTTGCACAGGAATACTTCACTACACATATTAGTGTTCTTAAGGTTGTTTAGAGAGTGTTTAGTGAATTCATCGTATGACAAGATCTCGTCGTATTCGGAACACATAAGGACAAATGCTCTTGTGTTGTCATAGTAGTTACGCTG
>JAGCGE010000004.1 GCA_017649745.1 Clostridiales bacterium
GAGAGCTGAAAAGCGTAAGACCAACAGATAAAATACGGCAACTATAAGGCCCCGGTGCTCACTCGTGAAACACCGGGGCTGAATTGCGAAATGCTGTGGTGTTCACGTTGTGAACACCTGGTGCTTATGCGGCGTAAGAAGCACTCCTATTGTAACATTAGGATGTTTTTCCCCATTTAGCAGGGAATATATCAAGAAAATTATACACTAAGTGAACGTTATACGTGAAAATCTAATGGTTTTTAGAAAGAAATTATTGAGGTTCTGTTGATAACATTCGACAAACAAATGTTTACAATTGGTTTTCTATATTGTGTTGAACACGAGTTAAAGGATAATTATAATTAACTTGAAAGGAGGAGTCGCTTAGATGAAAATGAACATTTCCATAAGTAAAGTCGTTCTCGATTGGGTTATTCGTACTGCTGAGCTAAATGAAGTTGCGAATAATAAAATTGAGTTACTAAGAGCATGGCGGTCCGGTTCTAAGACTCCTACTTTTAACCAAGTTGAAAGCATGAGTAAGACTCTGAATATACCTCTAGGATACTTCTTTTTAGAACAACCTCCCATTGAAGATTGTTTTATCGTTAAGTATCGAACAGTTGAGAACATGTATCTACCTGAACCTAGTCGGAATCTCATTGATACGTTAGACACTATGGTTGATATTCAAACTTGGATGGCGGACTATTTAGTTGATAATGGTCAAGAAGCATTACAGTTTGTTGGAATTGCTTCTGATAATAATAGTATTATTGAAATAGCTGATATGATAAGAGAAGCAGCTCGCTTACCTGCTGATTGGAGCAAAGATTTCCATAGTTCCCGAGAGGCTTTTAACCATTTGAGAAATTGTTTGAGTGATTTAGGCATTCTAATAATGTTGAATGGAATCGTGGGAAGTAATACCAGAAGAAAACTTAATGTTGAAGAGTTTCGAGCGTTCACACTAGTAAATAAATATGTCCCACTTATATTTATAAATAGTTGTGATACCGATAATGGTAAGATTTTTTCTCTATTACATGAAACAGCCCATATATGGATTGGAAAAGATAGTTTTTACAACTCTGACGACGATAGTATTGGTGGACAGGGAATTGAGGTTATATGTAATGCTGTTGCAGCTGAAATACTTGTTCCAAGGAATCTTTTCATTACTCTGTGGAAGCAATTTGATGGTGATAATCTAGAAAGAATAGATAAGATAGCAAAGAGATTTAATTGCAGTCAATTTGTCGTAGTTAGAAGAGCACTAGACACTAATAATATTTCCAAAAGAGAATATCTAACACTGACAGAGATAATTCGTCAGCAGTATGACAAGTGGAAAAAAGATCAAAAAACGAAGAATACATCCGGAGGAAATTATTACGATAATTTGAGCAGAAGGCTAGATCATCACTTGCTTCAGGCCTTGGCTTATAGCGCAAAAGAAGGTCGTACGCAGTATAGCGAGGTATATAGATTAACAAATACTAACAGGGCTACATTCGACAAACTATTAGCAAAGATAGGTGGTGTTGGCTAAATGGATAGATACCTTTTGGATTCCAATAGTTTTATAACGCCATATAAAAACTATTATGCGTTTGATCTAGTCCCACGATATTGGGATATGTTTAAAGCTGTTTTAATGAGAAATGATGTAGCATTGCTGGATATGGTTTACGACGAAATTGATGCGGGAAACGATGCATTGACGGAGTGGCTTAAGCAGATAAACGGAATAAATATTTTAAATCATAGGGAACCGACCGTTGTTTCTAAATATGGTGAGGTTATTAGGTATTTAAGCTCTAGTCCCTTATATAGTGATAAAGCTGTTAGACAATGGGCAAGTTCTATTGCTGATCCTTGGTTAATTGCTACTGCTTCTGTAAATGATTATAAGATTATCACTTTTGAAACTCCGAACAAAAATCTAAATTCAAAAAATCCAGCTGGAAAACCTAAAATACCAGATGTTGCCAATGTATTTAACGTTCAATGCGAAAACCTGTTTTATTTTATGAGGAAAACAAGCATTTATATACAGTAATTTTATGTTCCTTTAATATATAATAATTGAAACACCAATAGGAAACATGATAGTTAGCTTTTGATGTGTTGAATTGTTGAATATGGCGAAGAAACGGGCGAAGTGGAAGATTATATTACTCGTTGCAATAGTGGCTACGGTGATCCTGATGTTGATACCGATCAGGTTCGGTATCAAGGACGGAGGAACGGTGGTCTGGTGTCCGGTCTCGTTTCTTTATAGGGTTACCAAATACCATAGGATAGTTGATGGTACTGAGATCGATGGGGTCAAGTATTACTGCTCGGCAGGAACTACACAATATCTGGTGGGTACAGAGGTCCGATTGCTGTCTTTGTTTACCGTCTATGATGATACGCATCTGGAATCAGCGGGAGAGCAGCCGTATAGCGAAGAGGTTACCGATATCATTTTATATTGCAAAGCTAACTGCCCTGACGGGGTAGAGCTGAAACATGTGTATTTGGATTTTCTGAATAGCGATGAAGAAAAGATCAGGGGCATAGAGTTAGGTTTTGAGGGGAATAATACACTCTCCGAGTCCAATGAGGTTTTTCTGATGATGAGGGATTACCTAGGGGATACGGATGGTTTTCTGTATAAAGAAGGATTTACAGTCACCATTCATTACGGAGTCAATGAGAAGGTCGACAAGCATACCTGGACGGTGACTGAGGCAAATTACATAGTAAAGACCACAGACCTGACGGATATCGAACTGGAGATCAGCACCAATATGATCCCCGCGAAAGCGCTGGATGATCTTGTTGATGTGAATAGGATAAAGATAACTTCGGGTAACCTGACGGAAGAAGAGACCGCTATCCTGGGTGAGATGTATCCCAGGGCGAAGATAGAGGATCCGAAGTAAGTTATAAGCAGATAGTTGCAAGTTATTCCAAGAGCGTTTGCTCGCTTTTTGTCCCCAAAACAGCCCACAACTCTTGTTACACTTCAATCAATAGCAGAGCAATAGAGCAAGTCAGCTAATTACTGACGCCGGCCGCGAGTCGCAGCCGGAGAAGAACCACCGATGTGTAAGTAACGTGAACGTTACTTACAGTATCGAATCTTCTTCACTGAAATTAAATCAACTTCGTTAATGATAGTTTCACCTCAGAATTTTCGATATTGATATTGTATTGCTCTGCGGATTGGAGGAAGGCGATGGCTTATTTGGATCCGGATGTTATTGCAGTGCTTGTAAATGTACCTGTCCATATACTTTATGCTTTCAGTAACAGCTCTTATAAGCATTATCGCCTTATCTCTATTCCTAAAAAGAACGGAGAGATGAGACAGCTCACTGTTCCTGATAATGATCTTAAGATAATTCAGAGAAGCATCTATAATAAGTTCCTGAAGGGCAGGGAAGTGTCTCCTGCTGCTAAAGTGAAAGTGCGAGAAGGATGTGCGCAGATGTCATTAGTTGACATGGTGCAATTGGCAACTTAAAACGCTGAAAACGCCTGTGTGCCAGCGGCACACAAAGATTCTATCATTTTCATATTGTTAACAAACTAACAATCTTTTCGTGATGAAATGCCTTTTCGAAGGATAGTACAATGTTGCTATAAATTCAATAATTGTTGAGGATAACTACAACAGGCGAGGAGGCGATTATATGTTGATAGATATGAAATGCAGTAACTGCGGTGCTCACATGCAATTCGATAACACCAGAGAGTTCATGTTCTGTGAGTATTGTGGTCATAGAGTAGCTAATGTGAATGAACAGGTTAACATTAATCAACAGGTGAACGTAAGCGGAACAGTATATCATGTTCAGGATCGTTCAAATGAGCCGAATCTTTACATCTCATATAACACTTCCAATCCTAAGGTCGGAATGGTGACAAGAATTGTTTCGACAGGTGTTAAGAGCACATATGTAAACGGCCAGACACTGTCATTCCATTTGAATCAGGGACGTCAACTGATCGTTCTCAAGATCGGCAGCAGGAACTATAACAGGGAAGTCGTTATACCACCTGATAATTCACCGGTAAGGATATATGCTTCATTCAATGGAAGAGCACGTATTTCTATCGATCAACCTAGAGTAGCCGTTGGCCCTGCAGGTGCTCCTCCTGGAACACAGTATGTACAGCAGTTCTCCAACAGTAATCCACAGGGAACAGTAACAGCTGTTCAGCAGCCTGTAGCAGCAAGCTATCCAGCAGTTGGCGGAGCAAGGAAGTCCGGTTTGTCGATACTGGCTTTCATCCTCTCCTTCACTCTTTATCTGTCTTGGGCAGGTGTTGGTGTAGCGGTATTGGATGCTTTCTTCATGGATAAGGAGAAACAGCAAAGCCATGGTCTATCTTATGCGGCTATGGGTATAGGCGGATTCATGACGTTGATCCTTCTGATGATCATGGTGAGGAGTTAATTGGCAGGGGAAAATATAGACTAAGTAAGAAAATCCAGATGGGGAAGCCCATCTGGATTTTTGACCTATATTTAGATTATTCTATAGTAATGCAGAATGAAATTGATAGTTTGAGTAAGAGTAAAAACATAGTCCGAAGCTAAACAAGCTATTGTAAAGTATTTTTTCTCGTGTTTCCCTCGTGAAATACAACTTTTTTGTGATTAACCAGAAATGAATGATTGATTTTGTCGACTTGAATTTGATAAGATTGTATCATTAAGTGTTGGCGAGGCCGAGTATGAAGTGGCAAGTTTATAATCTTGATAGTTTGCAACCTGTTGACATAGTTCATGCGTATGATTCATTGATTAATGACAGCGTTGTATGTATAGAAACTACAGGAATTGAATCGCTGATTAATGATTATCTTGATAAAACCAGCCTTTCCTCGAAACTTACAGTGAAGTCTTTCACAAACAAAAGCATTAATCTGTTGATTAATGTTGATTTGCGTTTGGGAAAGAAATACTCTATCATTGGAATTCAATTTTTGATTGAACTGTTTTGTAAATTAAAAAGGATCTTCAATGATGTTATAATTCTGTTTTACGATGATGAACAAACTAGTGGAAATCTTTTTAGATTATCTCATATGCTATATCCTTGGTGTAATTTTCATTCGTCCATAGATAAAGTGTTTTATGTGGATTTTGCTACTAGGAAGAAACAAGCATTAAAAGATAATATTCTTTCTCATGAATTTCATAATGTATTGCCTCTTTGTCAACTATCTTTAGAGCTGGTTCAGAGATTTGCGTTACCCTATAACTACAGGAGTTCTGACAGAAAAACAGATGCTGAAGCATCGTATTATCATAATTTTATTACCAATTATGTAGATGGTGTCATTGATGAACGGACAAAATTAAATAAGCTTGAAGTTCGCGAAAGACTAATAGATAATGCTCCATTACTGGCAGTACTTTTGTTTGCCAAATGCATAGAAATTTACAAAAAGACCGAAATAGATCAAATTTCGGTTTTTGAAACATGTATTTCCTTTGCTCAAGGAATAATACAAATTATGGAGAATGCATTGATTCATCCTTCTAAGGAATCTGAATCGATAGCTTTCTTTTCGTTTCGTTTTCATACAGACAAAGATTTGAAATCGAATAAGAAACGTTCGAAAACTATCACAGACTACTATTTCTTATTTCCGCCGCAGTGGGATTCAAAGTTGGTAGTGGAGTTCTCTGTTTCTGATATAGCTCTTGAGGAGAAAAGCAATCAAGGTATTGTAAAGCAATTTAAGAATAAAAGTTCTTTATCCAGTAAAATAGGATTGGATGATATTTTTAACTATAGTGAAGATGAGTTTAGCGAAATACAAGGAGTGTTTTCTAACCCTTCACAAATAGCTAATCACTATGGATTGCAAATTTTTTCAAATATGGTAACTGGGAATAATGGTTTCTTTTCTGTTATCAGTGATAATGAGAAGCATATCGGGTTGGCTGATAATACGCAAAAAGATATTATCAAAGAGAATAAAAAAAGATTTGAAGCGTTTGAAGGAACGACCTACTCTGTAGTATGTCCAATTAACGCTTATTCGTCTGAATCATTGACATATAACGGAATCGCTAATACATCTACTCGCAATATTCTTGTTAACGATATTCCGGAATATGATTCCGAAGTATTAGAGCGAGATGATGTGAGCAGAATACTTAGTAATATTTCTTTTAATGGAGAATTCATGCATAAAAAAATGTTTGAAACGATAGTCCGTGAAAAAGAAACAATTGTGTTGCGAGCCTGCGGTATTATCCAAAAGAATTATCTTCATGATAGATCGACCATTAATTTCGTTATTAAATGCGGATTAAGTTTTATTGAAGTTGAATTATTATGCAAGGTTTTCTTTGTTTTGCTGACGAACAAAGTTAAATATAACATTAATCATTTGGCAATACAATTTGACGCTATTTCAGATTGTGTATATGCTGCGAGATTATTTAGTTTATTTTATGATAGAAGAGGCATGTGCAAACTAGTAGAAAAAAATACAGTTTTGTTATATGCAAGTGAGGGAGAAGATCATACCCAAATTTTCCTTTCTGGAAGCAATCTCGTTGAGGCTTTCAATGGATTAAAAAATCAGTATGTTAATGGCTGTTTGGAAGCTAGTCTATATAATCATGCAAAAGCAATTATAGGAAGAAGAAGCACTGATAAAAACATATCTAAAGAGTTTGTATCGGATATTGTGTCCAAACATTGTGTTACTGATTACAAAACGGGTAAACTATTAATTAATCAAGAGTTGATTCATGTGTTGAATAATGATGTGCACGATAAAAATAGATTGGGATGCAAGATTTCGAATACTCATATTAGAGTTTCAGGCGTTCATTTGGATACTTTTTATGAAGCTCAGTTCCTTTTTGGAAACACATATTGGTGCAATGCTTTTGCTGTTTTTTTGTTCATTAGGATTAGCAAATATATTAAGGAACATCCTAGTAGTGAGCCAGTAGTTTTATATGGTTATGAATTGTACTCTGCCGATGTTATGTATAAAACAAAAGAAATGCTGGAGTCTGTATTAGATCGAGAAATATATTTGCTTTTTTACGAGAAAGGTGATCCAGGAGAAGATTCCAATAGAGTTAGATACATAGACGATATTAAAAAAATCGAAGACGTTACAATTTTCTATTTCGTTGGAATAAGCTCTACTCTTTCCACATTTAATAGAATGCATAACGCCCTTGAATGTGAAATGAAGAATCATAATATCACTTGTAAATTCAACGATACTAAATGTTTTTCTATCATACAAATTGTGGGTGATGACCCTGTATGTCGAGAATACATTAGTTTTGAAGAAAAAGCTGAATATAATAGAGTTCGAAGTGTTAAGAATCACTTGGATTTTATACCTGGATTGAGTTCAAATCGATATTCAGAGTATATGGTGGCGGTTTCTTCTAAATGGAATAAGGCCGGAGAATGTGCACTGTGCAAAATGCAGTTTGGCCCTTCAGGAAAAAAACTAGAAAGAATCTTAGAGCGACTTGAAGAAAAAGTATTAATTGAAGTAAACGAAACCTCAGTTGTTCCAACAATGCTATATGATTTGGGCGAGTTACCTACAAAGACACCTAAAAAACCAGTATTTGACATAAGGCCTATCAAGAAAGGGGAATATGTTTACTGTGATCATGTTGAAAGAAATGGAAATCACTACCAATATTATCTTAGATTATCTAAGCTATATAGAGATTACAGAGCAAATGTAATTGAGTGGCTTGAGAATCTTCCGCTAGAACCTGAATACGAGGATTGGTTTAAAGAAATAAACAATCCAAATTACATAAATATAATAGTCTCTCCGCATCAGTATAGCAAAAACAGTTTTGTTGATGATGTTAATTCTAGGATATTTAATGGAGGAGCACATACTATTATTTTTGATGTAAACAAAGAATACCGCAAGAACTTCATAGCTAAGTATGATTTTTTTGCAAAGAGTATTCAGGATAATAGCAAAGAGATAAGGTTGTTTTTTGTTACGGATCAAATAGTTTCGGGACAGTCTTTTTTTCGTGCTAAATCACTTGCATCTTCCTTGTTTGAAATGTGGGATAACAAAAATGTTTTTTATGGGATATTTGTGTTGCTAAATAGAAACTCAGGTTATTCCAAAAAATCCCTGATAAAACCTAATAAATCGGATATCCCATATTTCAGTTTTATTGATCTCTTTATTCCTTCACTAAGGATAAATTATGATTCTTGTCCTATATGTAATAAAGTAACTAGTCTCAAAAATGCTCTGTATAATTGTTCTTTGAATCCTTTAGCTAAGGAGTTCCAAGAAGAGATTATTTCTTTGCGTGTTAAGAGCATACGAACTGTTCATAATCTTTATTCTGACAGCAATGATAGTGCTAATGAGAGCACAAATAAATCTAAGATAAACAATACGAGAGAAAAATATAATATCAACTTTGATAGGATGCAGTGTGAGAATTATATGTGGAGAACAATTAAGCAGAGTACTCATCCAGTGTTTATATTGTTGAGTATAAGCAGAATGCTTAAAACGAATCATTCCGATTCTTGTCGTAGATTATCAATGTTTGTTGAGTGCCTATCTCAGCCATTACTATTTTATAGAGAAAGCATAAAAAATTATATAATGCCATTTTTGGTTGAATTGTTTTATGAAATAGTTAGTGGATTTTTAAAAGAACAGGATGACCTCCCTAATATTCTGATGTTTTTCAAACATGCTTATCAAATTGAAGAAAAGAGTTGTGAAAAATCGTTTGTTGAATATGATTCTTTTTTCGAAGGAGAGAATTTGGAGGATTACAATTTAATAAATCTGCTATTTGGAAACAATATTATTTATGATGAAAAGATGATAAGCGTGTTGATAAGTATAATTAAAGGACTTAGCAATATATCATCAAATGCATTGCTCGATATTAACAACATAATTAGCTGTTACAAAGTTAGTGAAGTTGTAAAAGATAAGGCAGGTACCATGTTGAGAACCTCTCTAATGATGGGAATCAAGTTTGTAGTATGTAGCGACAAGGATAAAAGTTGTTTTGTTGATTATCAAGATGAAAATGCTTTAAAAAACAATACTAATAGTTCAAAGGCTCTTGTATTGAGTAATAATATTGAGAACTATTTAGCAAACAATAAAATAATAGACATTAATCAAAATGCGTGGCTAACAATGCTTTATATGGAAAGTATTTCCTATAATTATGATAGCGATAACATAAGGATATGGTTTAAGAATTATGAAAACAATTTGGTACAGAATAAGTATCAAATTATTGTGGATAATATGAAAAAAACAAATGAATCCTTTAATGATATAGACTTACAGATTTGTGTTGATCATAGAGAAGAGGAATATAAGAGCATAATTATTGATGATAGAAAACTGGAATATAAAAAAATAAAAAGAGAAATAGAAAAGTACGGTTTTTATGTGGACGAATCCAAGATATACATATTGCTATCAAATAATTATCGTAGTAGAGAAGATATATCTATTTCCGAATGGGAATCATTGTTTGGGAGCTCAAAAAGTATTGATGCTGTAATAGTGCTTGAATATAAAGCTGGTATTTCGGATTTGGATAAAATAAAGCATGCCAGAGAAGTGTTGGTCTACAAGAATTTATTAGCTCAAAATCTTTATCGTGATTTTGAGGAGAATATATTTGGACAGTATTTCACTAATAAGGACATTGTTCTTCAATTAGGAAGCGCTCCTTTATGCCTGCATAGAGGTAGTGTTTTGAGCGGCTTTACTAAGTATCTGGTTAAGATTGATAATAATAATCAAGATTTGTATTTTGAAATAATAAGTCATTATGCAAATACTCTTATCACGTTTGCTAATTTGGGAAGAATAGTTGGTTCAGTTCCGGAAGGAGTGAGAGTTAATCTTTCTCCTGATGTGAGTAAGACTTCGCTGTCACATACTAAATGTGTTTTAGATTGTTTCAAAAAAGCAGTAGGAAAACAAAGAGTCAAAGATAACTTTGGTTTTTTAATGACCAAGTTAGAAGATTTGAAAACAGAGTATGTTCTTAATAGCCCTGAACTGAACCCGCATTTTTTCTCTTTAACCAATGAATCGACTACTCCATACGACTTATCAGTTCTCTTGTACGTTTTCTTAGAAAATGCACTATCTCATGGAGATGACAAGAAGACAATAGATGTGAACTTTACATATGTTCCTGAGAACAGGTCATTCGATCTTACTATAACTAATTACAAAAAGAGTTCTGATAAGCATAGTCGAATGATTACGATTCCAAGTTTAAAATATCTATTCAACGCATTTGAAAGAGATCAGATAAACCCTACTCCTGTCCTAAGCATTAAAGAGACAAAAAAGAAATACATTGTTAAGATAGAGACTATAATATACATAGACTTTGGGAGGTGAACATGAAAAAGACGTTGATTTATTTTATTGACGACATTGAAGCCGAAGCTTCATTGTTGGAAAGGGCGCTCAAAGATGAAATCGAGAATTATCTTAGAGAAAAAAATTTGTATGAAGTGAAAAAAACGGTGATTGATAAAGGTACTTTTGATTGTGACATGTTTTCGAGTGCTTTGATAGATAAAATACCAGATTGGAAGAATCAATATGAAAAAGTGAAGATATTAGTTGACCTATGTTTGGTGGAAAAAGTATTTGTTAACAATCCATCTGGGGTTCGATTGGCAGAAGCAATAGATAATAAGGCTTTTGACTATGCTGATTACTTGTACATCTATATGGTTACTAATAAGGTTTTGGGTGGCTCCGATTATGATACAAGTATTGATACTATGCTTAAGTCTAAATTGAAAAATGTAAAATACATGGGGATTTTGGAAAAACCAATCTATTATGACAATGATGGACCTCACTTAACTGGGAAACTTACCTCAACTACTCGATACATTGATATTATTCCAGAAGAGTATAGACAGAGAAAGGACTATTTGGCATTTATATATGCAATTCTTAAGGGGGAGAAGAAATGAGTTATATTAAATCTGGAAAGATGGGTTTATATCTGAGAATGGTTGGAGATAGTTTTGCAAAGGCATCTGAAAATGTTTATGCTCATTACTGTTCTTTGGATAGCTTTATTGTTTTTTTAAACGACTATATTGAAGGTAAAAAAATAAAAAGGAGACCGTTGACATATTCTGGCCGCTATGACAAAAATATCGTTGAAACTCCATATGTGACGTTTTTTGCATCAAACCTTACATTCTTAAATGATAGGAAAGAGTTTGATTTAGGAAAGAATAAAGTATTAGAACATATGAATTCTATTCCAGAAAACGAATTAAACAAAGAAATTTTCGTTAGTTGTTTTTGTTCGGATTCTGACTCTCTCACTCAGTGGAAATATTATGGGAAGAACAGTGGACTAGCGGTTGTTTTTGATACTGAAAATGTACTCATTAATTACTATGATGATGCAGACGAAGATGCGAGTTGCAAAAGTGATGATGGAGACATGGTGTTTGATCCTAGGGAGGTTTTATATAAAGACTATGATAAAACAATAGATAAGATGCTGTCGTTATATTCTTCAGGAGTACAGAAAGCAAGTGAAAATGATATAGCTCAAGTAGTAATACCATATATTAAAGACGAGTATTTTGAGGATGAACACGAGAGCAGAATTGCTTTGTACAATATCAAATCTGAAGATGAAAAGCCGCTGTCTCATAGTAATTATCGTGTATCGTCAAATAAAATCATCCCTTATCTTAAAATGAAAATGTTTTATAAGGATGATAGTTGCAAACTCCCAATTAAATCGATTACTATAGGACCTGGAGATGATCAAGATTTGATTATGGAAGCAGTATGTAATATCCTTTCACCAATGAATGACTATGATGAACTTTCTAATGGTGATAGGATAATAAAAAAGTTAGATATAAGAATTCACAAATCTTCGTGTCCGTTCAAAGGATAGTCTAGTGGTTTTAGTATCAGTATATTGCCTGAGATTTTTTAGACACTAGAAAGAAGAATTAAATATGATTGCTAATTGTGATTGTGGCTCATTGAGAACAATTGGATATGAGGATTATTTAAATGTTCTTTTTAATGAGATATTGTTGGACTATCCTTCGAGAGAAGAATATTTGGCAGAAATAATTCTTCCTTTCCTGAAAGATTGCTGCCCCAAAGGCATCAAGGTTATACCAGTATTTGCTGATAGAAATGTTGGACGCAAGAAAAAAGGGAATAACGAACGCATAGCAGAAGCGAATAACGTGCGAATGAAAATAATATGTGCTGAAAGCAAATCAGATCCAAGGTATAAGTATGTGGTTCCGGATTTTATTTTTGTGCCAGAAGAATATTCTTATGTTAATCCTGTAAAGCCATTGATAATGGTTGAGACAAAGGCTCCTGACATCAAAAAACAAAGTGATCAAAAGTACATTTATAAAGACATCATCAAGACAATCAAGTTGAATAAGAACGAAATCAGTGACGAGATAGAAGCTTGTGGAATGGTTATCTATACAGATTGTATTTCGTGGGCATTTCTTGTAAAGCAAGAAGGAGAAATTGTTGAGAGTGAAGATTATCCGACAATTCGACTTGTTGATTATCAAGAAGAACAAAAATACACAAACCCTGACACTAAACGTGTAAATCCTCTGCTGAATGAGATTTCTCTTTTTTCTAGAGAAAACAAAGAGGGAGAGTCTAATTGGGATACCCTTAAGAGGCAGATTAAGAAAGTACTAAAAGAACAAGTAAAAAAGTAAATCCTTGATAGTTTCTTCTAGTCCTGCAAGTGCTCTTTTCATGTGAACAGATCCTCATAATACTCAGGATAACAACGCTCAGCATAATTCCAAGTGATCTCGGAAGGCGGATTCATTACCTGGTTGTAAGCCAGGCTCATCATATTGGCTATCGTCTCAGAAGGGACTGCTCCGCAGCCACCACCGAAGGCAGGGATGAGGATGCTGGAGATCTTTTTCTCGAGAGCGAGGATGAGGCAGGTTCGCATGCAGGTGTAGACGACCATCGGATCTTTGATGCGGGAAGGAATCCGCATGGTTGGTGTGTGGATGAGTTTGATGGTGCCGGTGTCGATGAAGACGCTGGAGCCGACGGGCTGCTCGCCACGGAAGTGCTCAAGGATGTAGGATTGGACATGGGACATGAGGTCGCGGCCGAACCATTCGGTTATGGCAAGATCATAGCCGCCGTCCATGAGACCGTAGGAGTTGGTGGGAGAGACGATGCAGTCAACCTTGTGGGTCTGCATGAAGAAGTCGAATCCGCCGTGGAAGATGGTAAAGTCCGGATTATCGGAGAAGTATTGTGACCAGGCGTTGACGGTATTGATGTTGTTGTCGATGAGATAAATATGCATAGGACACCTCGTAATGTTTTCGAGGATTATAACAAAATGGACGAGGCGAAATCGGTTCGAACGTAGCTATAGTAATTTGTTTGTATCCGTTAACACGAACATACCCATGTAGTAATTTTGTTAATTCTATATCCCTTTACTTGATAAGGAGACCGCTACTGAATATTATAAAAACATGTCTTCATTGACACATCTTGTGAAGTATTAGTTTACAGTGAGGTAAAAAGTCGTTGTTTTCGCAATCGATTCCGTGAATTCTCAATTGAGCTAGCATTTACTACGAGTTAAAAACAGTACACAACTCTTGTTACACTCCAATCGATAGCAGAGCAATAGAGCAAGTCAGCTAATTACTGACGCCGGCCGCGAGTCGCAGTCGGAGAAGAACCACCGAGGAGTAAGTAACGTGAACGTTACTTACAGGTATCGAATCTTCTTCAATGAATAAGAATTAACTTCGTTAATGTAAATTCACTTCAGAATCTTCGATATTGATATTGTATTGTTCTGCGGATTGGAGAAAGGCGATGGCTTATTTGGATCCGGATGTTATTGCAGTGCTTTTACATGTACCTGTCCATATCCTCTATGCATTCAGTAACAGCTCTTATAAGCACTATCGCCTTATCTCTATTCCTAAGAAGAACGGTAAGACGAGACAGCTCACTGTTCCTGATAATGATCTCAAGATAATACAGAGAAGCATATATTTTAGATTCCTGAGGGGCAGAGAAGTGTCTCCTGCAGCAAAGGCTTATCTCAAAAAGGGGACAACAACCGAGAATGCTAAACCGCATGTAGGAAAGCCGATGATACTGAAGCTGGATATCAGGCACTTCTTCGATAATGTGCTGTTCTGGCACGTTAAGGAAAAGGTCTTCACGAGTGATATCTATTCTGAGAATGCAAGAGTCCTTATGACTTATCTTTGTACTTATGACGGGCATCTGGCACAGGGTGCACCTAGTTCTCCTGCAATAACAAATATACTGATGAAGGACTTCGATGATGAGATCCTGAGGTTTTGCGGAAAGGATGGCGTGTGCTATACGAGGTATTGCGACGATATGACGTTCTCGGGTGTTTTCGAGCCGGATCAGGTGATATCAAAGGTGGCGTGGGAACTTAAGAAGATGGGCCTGCACCTTAATCCTGCAAAGACCAGGGTGATCTGGCAGGGGCAGCAGATGAATGTTACCGGACTTGTGGTCAATGACAAGGTGAGTGTGCCTGCGTCGTACAGACGCAAGATCCGGCAGGAGATCCACTACATATGGAAGTACAGTGTGGAAGACCATCTGAAGCACATGGGAAGAGAAGAAGACGAACAATACTCATATTTAAGTAATCTGCTCGGGAGGATCAACTATGTGCTGTCGATCCATAAGGATGATTTTGAGTTTCAGGAGTACAAGGATTATGTGGTGATGGGATGTGACGGCCGGTTGAGGTATAAGGAACGGCCGTATCAGATCGGGATAGATGAGTTGCTGGGGTAGAGGCCACGGTCATCGAGATTAATGTCGAGAGAGATCTATGATGAGTGGAAGGCACGTTGACTCATTAGATTATTTTGTGGTTTGCATCATTTTATTCTAAAGTATTTATGAATGAGGATAAGCAAAAGCCGGAGGCAACACCCCCGGCTTTGTTTTGCTGTATGTCATTATGAGATGTTCTTTTAAAGAGACTGAATCTTCTTAAGCATTTCCTTATCTGCAAACATTGAAGGCTTAAGCTTTCCTTCGGAAAGACTCTTTTTTACTTCGGAAATAGCGATCTTGCCGTTGTCTTTAGCCTGAACCCATCTGCAGACCTCACCGTGTGCAATTGCAGTGGCAACGCTCTTTGAAACCCCCAAACCTACCAGCAGGTCTACATAAGAGATTGTAGCTTCCTTTTTTGCTGCTTTGCCGCCTGTTACGGCTACTCTTGATACTCTTTCAACTTTCTTTTCCATTGTCCGGACCTCCATAATCTTTTTCCCGCTTTTTATGACAAGACAGCTAATCTTTCCGACACCTTTTCTGCCAGAAGACGCGGGTAATTCTCCTGATACAGGATGCAGTGCCTTAATGAATATCCTCTATTCTCGGCTTCTGCCTGCTTGAAACATCCTCCGGTGCAAAGCAGTGCATAGCGACATGAGATACATTGTTCATTCTTGATCAGTTTATGATCCGCATAATATTTTCTGACCTTATCATTCCAAAGAATTTCTCCGTTCTTGTTATAACGGCCGATATCATGTCCGTCTTTCTCAATCTCTTCACTGCATGCATATATCTTTTCATCCGGAGCAAAGACAAGAGTCTTTAGGGAGAGCATTGCACAATAGGCACAATGGCGTTGCAAAGGAAGACCGAGTTCTATAGCCAGATCCAGATTGTTCATTATACTCGAGATGTTGATATCAGGTGACAGATAAGGATATTTCTTGGAAAGGATTCGGCTCTTCCTATTGATCTCCGATTCATTCGCAATATGATTATCTTCCCCGGACACTTTACTGATGTATGGATTAACTTGACCTGATGGGAGAATACCCTCGTTCTCCAGATATATCAGCAATTCCTCGACATGGTCTATGTTGGTATCATCCACATTGATCCTCAGGTCGATATGTACATCTTTCTTCTCTCTTACAACATATTTTATATTCTCCATTATCCGGTCAAATGAGGATGTCTTATCCAATGATATACGGCGCTTGTCATGGATACGTTTTGGACCGTCCACCGTTATCTGAAGTGTATTGATCATATCCTTGCCCAGGTATTGAAAGAAATAGTTGAGATCATGGGCATTGGTCGTTGCCTTGAACGATCGTCCTATCTCTTTTCCTTTACTGATGATATGATCCACGATTTCTACCGTTTCTCTTGTCAGAGGTTCTCCGCCGAACAACTGGATAGGATCCTTTACTTCTTTATCCTTCAAAGACATGAATATTGCATCGACCTGGTCTTTAGTTAATATCTGCTTTTGGTTTTTTCGAAAACACTCGCTGTCACGCTCAAAGCAGTATGTACATCTGTAGTTACAATTCATATTTACGGCCAGAACAACGAGATAATCTTTACGTTCGTCATCTATGCTTTGTGCGATGAACCGTGCGAGATCCTTTTCTTCTTCAAAGGATTTCTCAGTAATGAATCCCCGATCAAGATATTCATCAATATCATCATCTGACAACGGAATTCCTTCAAGCTCAGATATTTCATCCGTGCCGTTTTCTGTCATGAAATTATATAACTCTTCTGATATAAGATCGATCGCTCCCGACAACCCGTTCAGCACTGCATAACCCATTTCCGGAATCAATTCTGAGAAAATATTATAGCTGCTGAAACGCATTGGCAGGCCCTCCGTTTACTGACAAAGATAAAACTTTCTTTACTTATAAAATATCATCTAATATTGTCTGTGTAAAGACAATATCACTGTGTTAGAACATTCTTGACATCGATATTTCTTTGAAACCATTTGCATTCTGATTAATGTCAACATACAGACTAGTATATTTGTGCATGAAGGGTGATGATCCATAACAAGTTTTTGCCTAATGATCTTGCATTTTTGTCCAATGTGCGAACAATAATTTACTGCATTATCTTGATATGATAATTTCAATCTAAGAGGGACGATCCTTATACTTGTGACGAGGAGCGTCCTTTAATTTTTTCGAAAAGAGAGGTATAAAAAATGGCAAAGAGGATCTTAAGCGTAATCTTGGTTTTGGTGGTGTTCTTTGGTGGCTATTCTATTGTTCCGAAGAAATACAATTTGCTTCCGGTAAATGATGCGTTTTGTGCAAGTCATTACGGCGGAGTGTACAGAGTTAGAAAGGACATCAAGATCAGTGCCAGTGAAATGGCTTCCTTGGGTTATATATTAATAGGTGGCAGTAGTTATACAATTCGCGCAGGAAAGACCATCACTTTAACCCGCGACGGGATACTCAGCACATCTCCGAAAATCAGTCTGAAAAAGTACGTTGACAATGGATATATGTATCTGTTGTACAGATAAATACCTTGCACGTTAATACATGGTTTTATGAACGCCTGCTTCGGCAGGCGTTTTTTATATGGAGACGTGACTACGTCGAGTACGCGAGGTACGAAGCGTGCGAGACAATAATCCACCCGCTATGCGGGTGTGCGACAGACGTTATACAAAGAAGACACCTTTCCCTATAATCGAGGTGTTCACGCCAAAGTACAGAAGGAAAATAATACTTATCTCTGTTGAACTATAAAGATCAGGGATGGATGGTAAATATCCCACTCTATGCAGTTTGTAATATGTAATGGTTTAACACTTTCTTTATGTTTTTTTGTTGTTTTCTTGAACTCATATTGACGATATATTTATTCCTTCTCCGTAAGATGTAACCATGAAACAAAACACAAACATCTTTGGAGGGTACAAAAATGACAAACACAACAACAGCTACAAAAACAGAGAACAAGGTAACAGCTAAGCAGGCACTCTTTGATGCGATCTTCGTAACAGTGATCTGTGTATTGAGCCTCGGATTGGGAGTACATCTTGCAGGAACGATCGCTCCTCTCGCTGGCATCATGGTATTCATGTCTTTCTGCATCTACACTTTGTTCAAGAGATACATCAATGCAAAAAAAGAAGAATCGGTCTGATCTGACGGTTACGATCTATAGATAATTTCAAGGGCGTATGCTGCGGCAGGCGCCCTTTATGCTGTTGACAGTTTTTTGTAAAACTGATGAGTTATGACATTCAATTATGCGGTATTGAATGAATAACGGAATAGACAAGGAAAATTTATTACTTTAGAATGGACTTACTGTAGTTAGGTATGCATTTGAGTTACGTTTTTTGAGAGGACGCAATATGAAGAAAACAGTTTCGTTTATTGTAAGCATTGTTCTTCTCTCGACATGCCTTTTGTGTGGCTGCGAGAAGAACGACAATTCCAGAGGTAAAAAGGTCAAAGATAGGGAAGAGGAAAAAGAAGAAGTAGAAACGGAAGAAAAGGAAGAGACGAAGGAGACAGCTGATACGAAGGATTCCGAAGGCGCGGAAGGAACCGTTGCAGAGGTGTCCGAGAGTGAAGAGACGACTTCGGAGACGAGTGCTACC
>JAGCGE010000070.1 GCA_017649745.1 Clostridiales bacterium
AACTCATTTATAGTTTTCTTATGCTCAACCCCTAAGTCATCAATTAGAAAAGCAAAGGAATTGACTGAACTCATATCTGCAACTATCCTTCTGTATCTAAATTCCAGATCACCTTCTGCATTGTTATACGAATCTATATCTTGTATTGTTGTTTCCACACACTTTAGATACTGTTCATAATATGTCTGTTGAACTCTTTTACGCTCATCCACATACAGAGCAATAAATACAGCCAAAGCAGAAAGAGTGATAAGTAGTGCAAATATTGCAGCAATCATCTTTTTCTTCATGATGAATTCCTGTCCCAAGTCACGGGTAGTGTACTTGTACAGATCATCCTTATTCTGTTTCTTGCTCTTCTTTTCCTTGCTCATTATTGCTTTCGTTCCTTTGTTTAATATATTCTTCGATAGCCTCTTTCTTTATTCTGTCGATCTCAGCTTCTTTCTTATCCTTCTCAGGAGTCTCTTCATCATCTTCACGAAGTGACTTCCAAAGTTTTCCTAGCGTCCTCATCTCGTAAAACGAGATAGCCAGTATTGGTATAATTACGACAACAAGAAGTAATTTCTTCTTATCAGCAAAAGATCCAATCATCGAGAAAATTCTAGCTTTACAAACGTACTTTCCCAAGACTTCATCTTTCTGTACTGCTATATCGTCTTCAACTATATTGGCATCTCCTTTGGTCATTATCGAGCCGTCTTCATTAAAACCGACGATCCTGTGAGTGCACAAAAGGCCTCTTATCTGAGGTATCTTCGCATAGAATGTTATTATGTCTCCTTCTTTAAGGGTATTGGGATCAGCATCTTTAACGATAATGTACTCTCCTGTCATTATGGTTGGTTCCATTGAACCGGTCACTACCTTAAGAATACTGTAACCGAAAACCGATACCGCTTTTCCTCTGACGTTCATGATCATTACATAAGCCGTGAAGATCAATACAACGACCATAAGAATCCAGGAAAGATAATCCAATATACCTTTTTGTCTTTCACCAATCTTAGATACTATCTTCATTGCTTCTTTCCGAGCGCCAGATTAAACTGTCTTTCTTTTTCCTCCTTCGACATTGATTTGATCCATCTTCTGATTCGCTCGATTACACCGACATGATACTCTTTGTAAAGAGCTCTCATGCGCCTATCGATCTCAGCCTGCTCTTCTTCAGTGCGCTTAGGCGGAGTATACTGAGGCTTTGGCTTATTCTTAGCTTCCTTACGCTTCTTGCGTTTCCACTTAATATCAGCGATATCACGGCGAACCTGATACTTGGTATCTGTAGAGTACTTCTTGTACAAGATTTCCATCTTGCTTCTCTCTTCTTCTTCCCTCTTCTTTGCTTCCGCAATTATTGCACGCTGAGCAAGGATTCTCTTGTAATCAGGATTATCCGTATCTGATGGTATATAGTCAAATGCCTTGAACAAGAACAACATAAATCCTCTTCCGATAACATGGATAGGATCCTTGGAATATTCTTTTCTTATGACATCATATGGCTTATTAATAAAGTAATCACGATCAGCTCTGAGTTTTCTAGCTCTGACGACTTCTTTAGCTTCAGCTTCTTTACGCTGTTTATTGAGCTTGAGCTTAGCAGCGATCTTACGAGGATCGTTATTACGTTCATATTCACTCATGACGGCAGCAACTTCTTCGACCTTCTCATGATCGACAGTGCCCTTACCTTCATATTCGTCTTCAATAAGAGTTCTTGCATCCTCTGTCTGAATAGCATCTTCTGCATTCTCGAACTTCTCTGCAATCTCTTCAGCCTTATCCTGATCGACTTCAACAGTTTGAGCTTCACGTTCTGCACGGATCTCTTCCATAGCAGCGATAGTTTCTTCTATCTCATCACCAGTAACAGTACTGTATATACGCTGAGTGTCTTCAACGACTTTCTGCTTGTCATATTTCTCGACATCCATGCCTTCAGCATCACCAAGTTCAGAACGAACAGACTTCTTGTTGTCGATGATACGCTGTTTCTCTTCAGAAATACGACGCTCTTCTTCGAGCCTTGCAAGACGTTCTGCTTCGAGACGAGCACGTTCTCTCTCTTCTGCTTCCTGTTCTGCTCTTCTCTTCTCGAGCATTTCCTGGATACGCTTCTGCTCAGCCTCTTTCTCTGCCTTGATTCTCTCGCGTTCTTCTCTCTTTGCTTCTTCTATGCGGCGTTTCTCTTCAAGACGCGCTTCTCTTTCTGCACGAAGTCTCTCTTTTTCTTCCTGTTCTGCAAGCTGAGCAAGACGCTCTTCTTCTCTCTCCTGAAGATAACGTCTCTCTATTTCAATTACTTGATTTATCTGTTCAAATACATCATCGGTATTCTCCGGAACAGCTGCTTTAACATACATCTGTTCTCCATCTTCAGAAACATAACCGACTGTCTCCTCAGCGTGAATATCATAGTTACCAATAAGAAGTTCTCTTCCATATTTCTTAACAACCTTTGGAGCGATAGGCTTAAGTTTTTTCTTACCTATCTCTGTCATCGGATCTTCGTTATTTGTGTAAGACCTGAATAACAAAAGGTTACATGCAATGATCTTATAGAAGTCAGAGATATAGTTATCTTCCGGCTTCAGAGCTGTATCTTCGATGTTGATCTCATAACCTGCACTCTCATAGCTTAAGATGTATTGCCACAATGCAAGACATGCTTTAAGATCAACGTTCTTCATGATAGCGTTCGTTCTCATGATAGGCGGACGAACAAAGTTGTTACCGAGTTTCTGACAAAGTTCGGAACCTTTATAACCTTCAATGGTCTTCTTAAGTTTCTCGACTCGCTGCCAGATCGTATAACCCTGATCGTTTGTTGCCTCGAGGCTCTTTGTTGTATCAATAGATAACTTAAGAGAAACCGTATTACCGGAGCCATCATCTATAGCAGTATCGAAATCCATCGTGAAGATTTCCTCATCCTTTGCAACCTGAGAAAGTTTCTCATAACGAGCAAGGATAAAGTAATAAAGTCTATCAATAAGCGTATTAACGAACTTATTCTCGTATGTCTCGAGAGTCTCTTCCTTATGAACATTAAGTATCTTGGAAGGAGTGATCTTACCCGATTTCTCATCAAAACTTTGGATAAGGTCAGTATGTTGAGCAAGGTGTTTAACAGATTCAACAGTGATCTTACGAGAAAGCGCAATTGGAACGATCTCCTCTACATCTACAATCGTTCTGCTTGGATTTCTGACTATCTTATCTACATGAATTATGGCATTCTCAATCGCTTCGACCCAGGAAACATCGATAACCTTCTCCATAAGTTTACGGTTAATCGAGATGTTACCCTTCGAACTTCCGACAAGACGATCCATGACATCAAAGAGATCGTTCTCTCCGAGGATGTCCATGGACTCTTTAAATTCACTTAACCACTTGTCATAGTTCTCGTTCAAAGCACCAACACCCTATGGCATAAGTCCATTAGAAGAGTTTCTGCAATCTTTCCAGATATGCTATGGACTCGTTCATCTTGCCCCTTCCAAAAGTTTTATTCAAATACTGACAGAGTTCTTTAAGTTCATCACGAAGCATCGCGAGGTTCAAGGACTCGAATTTTCTAAAGATCTTAGTAGCAAGTACGTAATCGATACCGTCAAGCTCATCTCCACCACAAGCTACATATACCGGTACGAACAATCCCATCTGCTTGATGATACGGTTACCAAAAGCAACTCTCAACTTCTCGATAACCCACAAGTCAAGCTGATGTATCTTCTTAAGATTCTCTTCTGAAATAGGATACTTATCATAAGCAGCCTTGAAGAGTTCATCCAAGTGTGTAAACGAAATACAGATCGGTGGCGTATCAGGTGCTTCAAATGCGACACCCTTAGCATCAAGGTTGATCGGCTGAGCACGGTCATAAACCTTATCTGAAATAGCGAATGTGGAATCGTCGTTGTTAGCCGTTCCGATATACCAAATATTCTGAGGTATCTTAAGTTTACCTTTGTTAAGCTTCTCAGGGTCTGTACTCCATACGCTAGGTACGAGATCGAGCTGCCACTCTTCTGCATTAGGCATTTCAAGAATGGAGAGCATCTCAGCAAAATAGTACTCGATACGTGCGATGTTCATCTCATCGAGGAGGATCATATTAACATCATCGTTATAGTTCGCTGCATAGATCCTTCTTAATACTTCTGTCTCATTAAAGTTCTTCGTAAATTCATTGAAGTAACCAAAGAGCTCAGTTCTGTCACGCCATGAAGGCTGAACTGATGCAATAGTTGCATCTATTCCAAGGAACTTACCAAATGAATACGGCAAGGATGTTTTACCTGTACCGGAGATACCTTGTAAGATAATAAGCTTAGTAGAAGCCATACCTGCAACAAAGAGTCTTATGATCTTAGGTTCATAGTAAAGATGCATCCTGGAACAAGCAAAGTTTCTGAACCTGTCGCAGAACTGAACAAGATCGATCTCATTATCATAATTAGGTGCAACATATGTCTTATAGTAACTATCAACTTCAAAGAGCTTGGCAAATCTGTGCTCAGATGTGATGTAAACACCATCATCAACAGCAACCTGACCTTCTTCACCCTCTTCGCCACTATTAAGTGACATTCTGCCTGTATTGAAGCCTTCACCAGCTCCGGCGAAAGCACCCGATGTACCAAGACCCATCTGAGCGACTTTCATCGCCATGATCTCATCTTTCTCTTTAGCCATCTTCATGACGCGCTGCTGAAGAACTGTAATTTCTTCAAGGAGGTCCTCATTACTTACTATTGAATGTCTGAATCTGATGTACTTTCTAATACCGAGGAAAATAAGGAATGCGATAAGGACGTAGATCGCAATAACAATTATGATGGCAAGGACCGAAAAAACCCAACCAACTGCACCAAACTCAGTCGAGTATTGCTTGAAGATATTAATGTAATTCGGAACATTAAAGATCTGAACAAAACCTTTACCGATGCCTCCGAATATCATTCCGAATCCTTTTAGCATTTCAGATATAAATGCAAAAAACCATCTTAAAAAAGCACTCATAATAATCGTCCTTTATTATTTAATGTCGTCGCTTTCCTGAGGTTTCTCCTCAGTAGTTTCTGTTTCGTTGTTTTCCTGAGATTCATTCTCAGGAGTTTCCACTTTGTCACTTACCTGAACTTCTTTCTCAGCTTTTTCTTTAGCCAAGTATTCTTCAATCGCCTTCTTTTTGATTTCTTCTTCGTCTTCCTTTGAAATAGAAGGTTTCTTTGATTCAATTAATACAACAATGAATTTATAAAGTTCAAAGATAAAGAAGGCTGCAAGCGGAATAACAATGCAGATGAAGAATCCCGTCTTTGATCTTAAGAAATCAAGCGCCTTGCCTCCGCCTGGAAGTTTAGCACCGTTCCATCTACCAATAATGTCAGATGCATAGACTATTGATGTATCATTTACAGGATTGTTATCACCTTTTGTAATAAAAGTCCTGACTCCGCTATCCTCATTGATCTCAACAATACGGTGAGTATTCATGATCCTGTTGCCATCAACAATCGTATAGAATGTGATCGTATCCTCAACCTTAAGATCATAAAGATCAACCTGTTTAACGAAAATCAAGTCACCTTTTTTAAACGTCGGCTTCATGGAATCCGACTGTACTGACATCGGCATGATGCCCAGAAGATTTGGAACTCCGTTATTTCTCTCTGACGAGAACACGAGTATCGTGATCAAGAGGGCAAATATCAATATCACCCACGAGAGTACATTAATAATGTTCTTAGCTACTTTTTTCATAATTTTATCCTTCCGTCATCATGTAGTCTCAGTTATCTTAAAATCCATAGCAAACTTAATTGTTCCGCCAACTATATCATCAACGCAATCCGGATCATTTCCTTCAAGCCAAATAACGACTGTATATTTATCCTTAGACTTAGGCTCGAATGATTCTTGTCTACCTTGTGCCACTATTGTAGCAGACAAAAACTCGTAGTCACAGTCACTTTCAATTCCTGAACCATTAGACTTTGTCTTACCATAAACTGTTTTCTCTCCATTCTTATAAACAGCAACTCTTACCGCTTCATCAACACCCTTAGATACATTCTCTATATATAGTTCATAATCATAAGAAACAGTATCATCGCCTGAGTTGATCAGGTAGAAAGTATAAGCAATAAAGTTATTACCATTATGGGAACCATTCACCATATCGATGTTTTCAGGGAGATCTTTACCGCTAATATTCGTCATATCATATTGAGTATCTGCGGTAAGAACACCAATCGCTTTGTCATATGTAGGAGTCTCAGATAGTGTTAGACCTTGATTTACCATATCGTATTTATTTACTCTTACAGTAAATCCACCAAACTTGTCATAGAAATAGGAGATCGCATAGGCAATAGCAATAATAGCTACTAAAATACCAATAAGCAACGACAAAACCCTAGTCAAGAATACATGTCTCTTGACTTCTTTGGCCTTTCTTCTGAAGAAAGCTCCATTATCTCTGGTCTTGTTGCCCTTCTCAGCCAATGCCTTACTTCCCCTTTATAAAGAATTATTATTTCTCTTTCTTACATATCTTTCTAATGTGTACTTTCCTGCCAGATTACCTGCTATATATCTGCAATCTGCTTCAAAGAAAGCTTCTGCTTGGTTAGCTGTCGATATTCCATCTGCTATGCAATCAGCACCTAGTCCATCGACAAAACTTACAATCGAGTGTACCGCAGCATTCGATCTCTCATTCTTACCTATATAAGAAGTTATCTCCTGGCTTAACATTACATAGTCTACAGAATAGTCAGATAACTTCATCAAAGGAGAGTTGTTACCACCGAATCCGGATAGCATGAAATGAAAACCTCTGTTACGAAGATTCTCTATCATCCTCGAATGTTTAACTGTACCTTCAACAAGTATCTTAAGAGGGATCTCGAAGCAGATCTTATTAGGATCTGTATCATTGGACTCTACATAGTTAAGTAGTTTCTGTTCAGCACCTCTCTCAATAAGAGCTGCAGGCGGCATATAAACTGATAACCATTTATAAAAGAAGTCTCTTTCCTTAAACTTCTTAGCCGCTTCCAGTGCCTGTGTCATCTCTAGTTCGAATAAAGACAAGCACTGCTTCGAAAGCTCAGCTACATCTCTATAGCTCTCCGGCATCAGGATCCCGAGTCCAGGTGAATTAAGTCTGGTCTTCGACTGGAAGAAAGCAACATTGCCGCTCTCGATCTCCCTAATACCTCGGAAGAACATCTCGACAGCGCGGTTACCACCTACATTAGTACCGGACTCTTCTATAAGCTCCGATTCCTCGGAGTACTCATTCTCTAAGATCTCGTCAGCCAATCCTTATCTCCTTATAGATACTATTGTCAAAAATATTATACTTTATTATTTCATGCTGTACAATAACGCCATAATTATTTAATATCATTGTAAACAAGCCTATATCAGTGCTTACAGGCGATTATTGCCCATTTCCTCTTAAACGAAAGTTAATAAATTCACCCGTTTATTATCCAATTATTGCCTACTTATCAACAAACTGTAAATAACCTCGAATTTCTTTGACATTCTTGCCAAATTCGTATATTTTGGACTTATAAAGCTATTCCGAATAAATTCAACTACCGGTTCGGGGGTCAAAAAGATCGGTAGTAACAAAATTGAAAGGAGATCAAAATTATGAAAAACACAAAATTCAACGTACAGAAAAAGATCATGGCATCAGCTTCGATGCTTCTCGTATCAGCAGTAATGCTCTCAAGCGCAACATATGCTTGGTTCTCAATGAACAAGGAAGTTACAGTAACAGGTATGAGCATTACAGCAAAATCAGATTCAACGTTCCTCCTTGTTAAGGCTGGACAACAGACAGTAGCTGATATTAAGGCTGACAAGTTAACAACTGATTCTGCTCTTACCTCATCAGCAGTTCTTTACCCAACAGCTCACGACGCCATTACTGCTGCATCAACAGGATATTCTGCTATTGAAGCTGCTGATAGCACAAATACAACAGACAAAGATATTTGGTACTACAGATACAGTTCTGACCCAGCAGATTATATGGGTACAAGTCCATCTAATATCACTTACGTTCCTACAGCTAATTTCGCTAATTATGTTCTTGTTAATGAATTTAGTCTTGCAACAGCTGATGGTTCTAACGAACTTGAAAATCTTCGTGTTAAATCTTGTACTATTACAACAACGGGAGATCAAGCAGTAAAAGTTCTTGTTGCAGGAGCTAATGGTTGTCAGGAATTTGATGCTTCTACTGGAGCAGACATCTCTGCATCATCCACAGCTTTACAGTCTGCAAATGTAACTTCTAGTGCAGCAAGCACTGTTAAGGTTTATGTTTACTGGGATGGTAATGATACCGATGTTTACACAAACGGTGTTGCAGATCTTACGAACACATCAGTCGATGTTGTATTGACAGGCGATATCGTTCCAGCTTCTTAATTATCTAGAAGTTTAGATTATCGGTTTAACTATAATATAATTTTATTAGATACTCCTTCTTAGGAATTAACACTTAAATAATTAGATGCCCATCAGCAATAATCGCTGATGGGCATTAGATTTATTGAATAACTATCTCCGTTATTCCAAATCCATCTTCCCTGTCGATCTCCTGTCCCGGCTTTGTCGGGATTGTTGCTTCTGGAAGAATTATTCTGAGTTCTATAGGACCTTCGTTGATCGATACTTTGATATCAAATGATATCTCATCTCCTCTAAAGGAGTTTGCTTTATATACCACTTCATCATCCTGATAGATAATGATGTCCTGCTTGGAGTTTGATTTTGTCTTTATGGTTACGTGAGCCTTGCCGTTTATTGATGATAACCTCATCCTTAAGACAGCTTCCCCACCGTCTATCCAGGCACCCCAATCTTCCGGTTCGCTTAATCCTTTTACAAAATACTGGAAACCGTTGGAGCGAGTTTTCGAGAAATTTAATGAAGCTCCCTTGTTGTATGATACTGATCTGGAGATCTTGTCCTTTGAGGAGAAATTAAGATAAGTCGGGGTCTCCGTAAGACCGTCTACGGCTGTTGTGAATTTCTCATAGCTTTCGCCATAGGATACGTATTCATTAAGAAGCTTCTCCTTATCGTCACTTGTGGCAAGGATCTTACGGACATAGGCGTCATTTCCGTATAAGACAACAGGAGTGTCTATTGTTTTGGTGTCTTCTTCATGAAGAGTTCTGCTCTTGAAAGTAGACTTCAACGGAGAATAAAGGGACGGGAAATGCTCTGTCACGAAAGAAGCTAACGGCGTATGACTCGTATATATCGTGTTATCAGCCATGAATGGGCCATATGCTATTACTACGATCATAGTTAACAAAACGCCTGACATGACTGATATTCCATAGCCGATCTTGGTGTTAACGAGTTCCGGCAGATCCATTCCAACTAAAACAACCGCAAATATAAGGGTCGTCATTCCCCAGACATTGAACCTGGCGATACCGGACATGACTCCGTTGATATCAACCACCAGTGAATAACAAAAGACATGGAGCAGAAAAGCCACAAACCATGCGATGTATCTGATGTTGTACTTGTACATGGCAAGGACCAAAAGGACAACTGAAATCCCCATGAGGACAACAAAGTACGGAAGAATACCAAAGTTCAAGTCAAAAAGATATGCTCCAAATCTAGAAAAGATTGATTCACTGCCCCCAAATGAGAGCTCGTGACCACCAGTAAAGTCTACTTCTCCAGTCATTGTAAAGTTATAGACAAATGGGAAAAGACTTAAGAGATGGGTACTGATGTATAGAGCGATACCGCCGACCTTCCTGCCCGCTTTCTTGTCTGATCTTATCGTGTCGACTAAGAATTCAATAAACATTATCAAAGCGACAGCTAATACAGAAGGATTCAGGATAGCCGCTAATGATATGAGGATCGCACCTCGCTTGTAGCCTTTGGTATACCAGAACGAAAGTGCGAGGATCATTAAAGAGTATATAAGAACATCCGAAGAGTTCCAGCTCATATAGAAGATTATCGGGTTAAGGGTCAGCGCTATCGTTAGCAAGAGTTTTCGAGTGTAATCATTCTTAAGGATAAGATTCATCAGAAGAAGCGATGCCACAAGACAGATAAGATTCGTGTAAGGGAATGCGTAGGATTCCGAGATGCCCAGAAGTGACAGGATCCCTGTGGCCGGCATGCATATCCACGAATAGACCAGTGATGGCTTAAGGAGTTCCTCGCTGTACGGCATTGGCTCATGAAGAGCGCTGAAGATGAACATACCTATGAAGAATAAACCAAGATAAATGAGCGTGACAATCCTGATACTCCTGATGAGTTTCATCTTTACTCTGTATTTCAATCTTGGCATTGTTCGAGACCTCGGCTTAAGAATCCTGACTATTATAATGGTTTTATGCCAAAATCGCTACAACTCACTTATTAAGCTTAGCCTCCCAGAAAGCCAACTCACCTTTTTGATCTGCGATAGCTCTTGCCGTGGCTTTCTTGTCAACGTGGAAACCCGGATTCTTAAGGCCATTCTCGCCTGCTTTGATCTTCCTGTTGAGCCTGTCGATCTCAGACTGGATCTTACGCTGTTCCTTGGCTTTCCTGTAATCTTCTGTTGAAGAAGGAACCTCGTCACTGATATTGGAGATGACGGTCTGGCCGCCCTTTGATGTCATGAGCACGATAAAGACGATAAGTGCAATCACAGCACCGATCTTACCGTATGTGCTGAGAGAAGCAAACCACAAAACGATCGGCATTACGATTAACTGAACAGCTAACTGGATAAGAGAAACAATTACTACGAGACCGCCGGAAGTCCTGTGAAGACAGAAGAATATAATGACTAAAGCAAGGATCAAAGTGCCTGCCATGATTCCGCTCGACAAATTGCTGCTGCCTGGCTCGAAGCCGATCTTATAAAGAATATACAAGCCTCCGAACAAGCCTCCGAATGTGATCATCGGAACAAGTCCTCGCGAAAAGCTGTCACGGATCATTGTGTTAGCGCATGCGGCAATAAAGCATACGAGCATCATGATCGCTTCTATGGTACCGAAAACACCACCGCACATATAATCGATAGAATCCTGACATCTATAGCGGATCTCCCCCCCTTTCAAAGCACTGATGAGGCTCTCCGGAGCAGGATAAGTTCCTGTCTTACTGTAAGCTACGATCCCTAATGTTCCTACAACTATTGGGAATAATAAACATACTACTAACAATACAATGGTTGCTGTTTTACTGATCTTGGATAACATAAATAAAACCTCCTCGTTTTATGTCTTATATCTAATAGACGTGAACAAAAACGAGGAGGTTCATTATTTTTTCAACTTTTCAATATTATTTTGAATTCAACGTAAAGAATGAATCTCATTCTGCAATTCAATAAGGTATTTGATTATTTCTTCAAATGAAGGAACATCTCCATATATCATATTTTCCATTGCTTTATAGTCCTTTTGCAATTCAGAAAGAAGATCTTCACGAGGAATAAGATTTATATCATTCAATGTAGCTGTCTCATAATGCGATCCTTTTGAGTAGTAAAACTTCTGCTTAAAAATTACATCTTTTCTTAGCAATTCTTTACAGGCAAAGGCACTTTGTTTAAGAGAAGAATGCCCCATGCAATATACATCATACAGGTGCCTTGCATATCGTTTCGGAATCATCTTGTCTTCAGGGAAATGTGCTATTTTGTGAAGAATCGTTATTTTCTCCCAGAAAGTTCTTTCAGCATCAACTGTCAAAACATCTGTGCTAACCTTATTAAATATGTCAGGATATTTTTCAGCAACAAAAGGAGTTATTGTTGTTAAGTGTGATGGTGTCCACTCTGCCAAAGGACCAATCTCTAAACGAATGATCGGTCGAAGGTAATTATCGTTAAATAATTTCGGATAAGAGAAATTCACTACCATTTCATCCTGATCATCAACAGAAAACAAATTGGCAACTTTAAGTTTGTCTCCCATCTCATCATTTAGAACAGGGACTAAGTTCTTGCGATAAAACTTTGCTGCCTCGGAATTAAGTTGCTTATTATATTGATCTTGTTTACTCTTGGAGCGCTCAGCCCATGGATCGGAATCGTCAGATATGATCTTTCTCCAATCAAGGATAAGATCGATATCCTCAGAGAACCTATTGATCAAATGATACGACTTCGAAAGACTAGTACCACCCTTAAAAACGAAAGAATCCTTGAACTTACAACCATTAAACAGATGATCCAACGCATAGCAAACCCAAAAGTCCTTCTCAATAGCTTCTGGTCTGATACCGATTTGAATAGCAGTAGAGGTAAATAATTCCTCTAATTCCTTATCAGTTAGTAAAGCAACTAAATTCATTAATTACAAACCTTTTGTATCGTCTTATAAATCCATTCCGCACTGTTAGAAGCTTCCCTAAGCACTACTTCCTTATCTTGAGGAGATAATTCCTTTCTCAAGATATCTATCGTATTATCATCAACATATTCTTTTCCCAGAGTTTTCAAAGCTTCAATAAGCGCTAAAGTTATAGATGACATTCCGGAAACATCACGATTAGTCCTATGTTTAAAGGAGATCGGAATATTTCCCAAGACATAATCTCTGTAAGGGCCATCACTAATATAGGACCATACAACAGGAACCTGAGTAGAAAGCTTTAATCTGTTAAGTGCAACATCGCCGCAAGGAGCTATATTCCAATGATAATATCGAGCAATGGCATAAGCTACTGCTTCAGGATCAGTCGGCACATATTCCATCAGCAAATTGCTATATCGCGGTTTCTCATAAACACCATCCAATACACGTCGGATTATGCCCTCCTGACATAAGCGTCCCAGAGTTTTCCGAAGAGTAGGATTACTGGCGGCATCGGAAAAATCACCCGTAAGAAAAATTGTTCCAGGTTCAAGTTCCTCTATTCTTTCTCGAATTGTATTTAATATACTGTTCATTCTGATCGCTCCTTTGTCACGATTATTATACAATTATCGTGACAAAATCACAATCTTGTAATCCATAAAACAATATATCTGATTATTAGTCTTTTTATCGAATCATCTTAGCAGAGCATCTAACTCATCGGCCGTCATTGTGCAATAGATCGACTTCGTATTGCCATGATAATCTTTCATCGGAGAATCATCCTCTGTTGCAGGTATTATGGTCTGATTCTCAAAATCCCAGAAATAGTAATATCTTACTCCGTCAACGATCCCGCCGTCTTTTTCGGCCTCATCAAAACTGCTGTATTTCTCTGCGTCGTATGGATAAGAGCAGAATTCAACCATGATAATGTCATTACACTCGTCATTCATACTCCAATAATCAGTACAGCTTCCAGAGAACATCGAAAATGCTCCTCCAGCCTGGACGATATTATTGGAAGGACTATATGCTACATTTACCTTGTATCTGTACATAGTATCGCCGAGCATAACTACCTGATCATCAACGAAAGTATAGACATTGATATAAGCATCGCCGCTACGTCCATCGATACTAGCAGCAAGTTCAGGGACCTTGTCACCATTTACAAAGATAAGGTCAAACTTTATCTCTGCAGCCGGATCGACCCCAGCATTTCCGTCGTCGAACTCATCAAGAGAGATCGTGGCTATCTTATCAAGGTAAGTGTTTTTCCAGCCGTTATCATCAAGAGTGTCGATCAGATCTTTGACCTCTAAATCTTCAGGAACATCTGCCGAGACGGTTGTTACCTGATCATCATTTGTCTCAGTATAGAGCTCGCAGCTTAAGATCGACCAGTAGTCCTTACCATCGATGTTCTTAAGTTCCATCGTGAAGTAATACTTGGTGCCGTTATCCTTATCATCAAAGTCATAGCTATTGGTTACGATGTAGTAATACTCACCGTCGAACTTAACTTCAACGATCTCATTTGAAACCGTATCACCTGCTTCACCCTTAGCATAATATATAACTCCGTCATACATATAGATACCAGAGACGCGACTGTTCATATTGGAAGTATCAGTAATAATACTATTGATCCTGTCTCTGTCTTCTTCAGAGATATTAAGGATATTCTCTTCTACCCAGATAACTTCATCAGCATTTACGCTATAGCAGTAGTCCTTAATGAATATTCCCAGTGGATCTTCCTTGCCGGAGCTTATACTATAATCGTCGAAATACACGGAAAGATCAACGAGACGTCCTGAATCCGAACAGAACATTCTAGACACAAACTCATCCGGAATATCAGTGTTGTTATATAGACATCTGCTCCAATTAGAAACAAAAGCTGAAAGCTGTTCTCCTTCAGGAACTTCACTTAATGGAATCTCAACAGGTTCGTCATAAACTACAGGAACGATATCGTCTGTGGTTTCAGGAATGATAGAGATATCTTCTGTCTCTTCAACAAGATCTTCCTCAAAAATCTCTTCTTCCTCGTCCCTGTCTCTTCTTCTGCTTCTTGTATCATCCTTATTGTCGATCACGTACTTGATACCGATAGCTGAAGCGATCAAAGTTACGCCCAATATAGAAGCTGCTATGATCTTGCTGGCAGTTGTCGCGAAAAGACCTGCTTTAACAGATGCCTTAGTTGCAACTTTTGTAACGACTTTAGTTGCTGCCTTCGATGCATCGGCCTGAGCTTTGGCATGAGACAAGCCCTGAGTCTTGATCGACGGGATCTTAACTGAAGGAACTCTGACGTCGAAAGCTCTTTTCGAGAAGAATCTTCCGAGGAACGGAGCTGCTGCCATAAGACCGAGAGGCTCTTTGTTGTCGCTCTCGTACTCCTCTACTCCTTCCTTGATCTTGATCCTGGAGGACTTAAGTCTGGTCTTTACTGTTCCTTCCGGACAGTTCATAAGCTTAGCTATCGTCTCGACAGGAAGCTCGTCGTAATAGTACATGATGACTGTCTGGTACTGAACGTCTGATAATTGTTTTCGAATAATATTACTTAAGATATCCCTTTTGGTCTTCTCCATGATATAGGCATCAGGCAGGCTCTCGAGGTCATCGTCGCCCTGAAGTTCTTCTTCAGTCGCGATCGTATCCTCATAAGAAACATCGCCCTTCTTCCTGCGGTACATATCGAGAGCCTTGGTAGCTGCGATCCTCTTAAGCCAACCGAGGAACTTCTTGTCATCATCCAGCGAATCGATCTTGTTATAGACCGTGAGGAATGTATCCTGCATCGCATCTTTCGCATCATCACTGTCATTCAAGATTCCAAGGCAAGTTGCGTATACAAGGCGCTTGCTCTTCTCGTAAATCTCATTAAAAGCCTCTTCTTCACCGGCCTTAAGTCTTCTCACCAATATCGCGTATTCTTCGTAGATCTCCATCTTTTTGCTCACTTTCTTTATCAGGTAATATTATATCCTCTGCTGCCTTCTTTAGGAACTTAGTTAAGAAGGGCTCTTTGTTCTTTTCATTGTTACGCACATAAAAAACCTCCTTCGATCTTTGCTCTGCTGTTTTGTCTTATACTAAACAGACGCAGCTAAAATCGACGAGGTTCATTTTCTGAGAAAAATTTTTAAAAAATTCCGGTGATGATAATAAGGTTGGAAAACGCCTTCAAACCTAAGGTTGGAATAATAAATTCCTGAATTTTGGGATGAAACGAAGGGTTGGAAACATTATGAGTCGCTGTTTAAGTCTGACTAAAGGTTAGAAAAGTCATGGGATCAGACTCAGTTTCTTTAAATTTCGTTCTTGTTTGCCATGATTTTTGGACAGTCTTCAAACTAAGGGTTGGACATATAAAATCGCGATTTTGGCGATGAAACCAAGGGTTGGATAAATTTCAGGCGTTGTTTTAAAGCCGGAACCAAAGGTTAGAAAAAGTGAGGCTTAGACTTCAGAAGGTCTCGGATCTGACCTTGTTTCCTTGTTTTCCTGATGTTCTTTCCGGCAGTAGGATAGATTTTTTTAGAGACCGTTTTTGAGAAGAAATCTTAGGGTTGGAAAATGAGACAGAAAGAACTGAATCCAAGAGCATATGCAGAGCAGCACCTTTTAGCTACGAGAGCAGTGTTGATCTCGGATATCTGTTGCAGGCGGAGAATTAGGTTAGAAAAAGTCTGAGGTAATACCTTAGCGGTAGGCGGTTTGGCCTCCATTTCCCTTTGAGGAGAAGGAGGTGATGCTTATGAAGGATTATGAGAACCTGAACCTTGTGTTCACAATAGGAATTCGGTTAAACGACAAGTTTCTCGGCTTCTTCCGGAGGCAGCGGGCGTCCCCATACGAAGCCCTGGATGTAATCGCAGCCGTTGTTCTTCAATGTGTCGATCTGATCCGGAGATTCAACACCCTCAGATACTACTTCAAGATTAAGTACATGACCGATGGAGATTATCGATGCTACATACTGTTTACTCGATGCGCTGTTGTTCATAACGTCGATGAAGGACTTGTCGATCTTAAGGATGTCAGCAGGGATCTTATTAAGATAGCTGAGCGAAGAATAACCTGTACCGAAATCGTCGATCGCTACCTTCATTCCCATACGCTTTATCTCTTCGATGCACTGCAGAGCCTTATCTGCCGAGTCGATCATAACTGATTCAGTGATCTCTATCTCTAAGTGATCTGCAGGAACCTTGTGGCTTTCTAAGACACTCTTGATCTCCGTAACAAAATCATTCTTCATGAGATGTCTTACAGAGACATTGAAACTGATGACAAGATCGTTATCACCTTTCTCAAGGAGTTTCTCGAGAAATTCGACAGCAAGGGTAAAGACACGAAGGTCAATTCGATCGATGAGACCTGATCTCTCAGCTACAGGAATGAAGTCACCAGGGCTTACGAAGGAACCTTCTGAATCGCGCATGCGGGCAAGGGCCTCAAAACCGCGAAGCTTACGATCCATATCGTATTGAGGCTGAAGATAGAAGAATACTTCATTATTCTCAAGCGCATTTCTTATCTTGCGCTCGATATCGAAATTCTGAGCTTCTTTAAGATGCTCAGATTGGAATCTGAATACTGTATGAGTAATGCTGCGCCTTCTTGCCTCATGCATCGCACAATCGGCACAGATCATTACTGAATCGTATTTATCAGTGTCTGTAGGATATTCAGCATAACCGAAATGAGCTGTCAGATAGAAGTCACAATCATCGACAGTCATCTTACGCTCAAGTTCTTCCTTATAGACATTGATCGTCTTATCGAGGATCTCCTGTGATTCATAATCGCTTATGATGATGACAAATTCGTTAGCAGTGATACGAGCGACCATATCGATCGTATCTGAAGGCCATGAATCAGCCAGGATCTTCCAGCGTTTGGAAAGTTCAACGAGCACCTTATCACCTGTCGGACGACCCATCGTATCGTTGATACCTCTAAAGTTATCGATCTTTACAGATACAACTGAGAACTTCTGCTCACGCTTGGATATCTCATTAATATATTCAGTACAAGCAAGTCTGTTAGGAAGACCTGTAAGGTCGTCGGTTACAGCATGTTTTCTAAAACTGGTCTGATACTTACTTATACGGTTACTCTTCAAAAAAATTATCGTGATGGCGATTACGGTACATGTATTGGTAAAAAATCCCGGAAGGATCGAAGTATTAGCTCCCCCATCAATACTCATGATGAATGACGGCAGCTGAGCAGCAAGAAGTCCGAGCGAAACGTAATAGCCGAGTTTTCGATACAAGACTACCATAAGGATGATGCAGATATTACCAAGAGATGAAAAAACACCGGTAAGTGATGCCATCGGAACCTTAATGCCGAATATGCTGGTCATGCCGCCTGATGATGCAACGATCGGTAAGAATATTGATGTAGAAAGATAAAGAATAAGAAGAACGATAAACGGAAATATCGGAGTTTTTATACCATCCTCACTTCCATTGATCAGGAGATCCCTTTTTCTCCTACCGCTGTTGATCTTGTCCTTGTCCATAATGCTGCCCCCACATTAAAACTAACAATATCAACTCATTTTCATATATTTTGCCTTGTTCGAATTATATCACAAAAATATTTTAGGTTCTAACGAAACGCCCTTGTTTCAGGCATCGTTCAAAAACTGTTAACAAAATTGAGGAATTCAAAACGCGCGAATATCACATATATGCTGCAAGAATATAATGATTTTGTTTTCGAGAAGAAAAATAAAAGTCTGCCCCACTTTCATGAGACAGACTTCTAATAATCAATTTAACTGTCGATCACTCAACCGTAACGCTCTTAGCGAGGTTTCTCGGCTTATCGACATCGCAACCCTTGTTGACTGCCATATAGTAAGCGAAGAGCTGACAAGGAAGAACTCCAAGTATAGGTGTGAAAAGCTCGTCACAGTCAGGAATGACGAAGTTGACGTCACTTGAAAGACCATATTCGGAGAAACGCTCCGGTATGATAGCAAGAACTGTAGCACCTCTTGTAACTACTTCCTTGATGTTGGACTCCATCTTGCCGTACAAAGACTGCTGTGTGATCGGGCTAACGACCAAAGTGCCTTCTTCGATGAGGGCGATCGTGCCGTGCTTTAACTCTCCACCCGGATAAGACTCAGAGTGAATATATGAGATCTCCTTAAGTTTCAATGAAGCCTCCATCGAGAGATAGTAATCAAGACCACGGCCGATGAAGAAGATACTCTCAGCGTTGTACTCCATTGAAGCGAAACGCTGGATCTCATTCTGCTTATCAAGAATGATCTTAAGCTTCTCAGGGATACCGAGAAGTTCCTTCTGATAGTTCTTGTACTGCTCGTCATCTATCTTACCGAGTACATGAGCGAACTTAAATGCGATCATGTACATACAACCGAGCTGAGTTACATATGCCTTTGTAGAAGCAACTGAGATCTCAGGACCTGCTGCTGTATAGAGCACGTAGTCAGCCTCACGAGCGATCGTGCTACCGATTACGTTAACAACTGCAAGAGTCTTACTTCCCCTAGCCTGTGCTTCACGCATTGCTTGCCTTGTATCGAGAGTCTCACCTGACTGTGAGATGACGATCGTTAAGGTATGCTCGTCGATGATCGGATCAGAGTAACAGAATTCACTAGCGACCATACAATCTACAGGGATCCTGCAAAGCTTCTCAAGAAGATATTTACCGATGCAACCTGCATGATAAGCAGTTCCGCATGCAATGATATTGATCTTAGTAAGTGACTCAAGAAGTTCCTTTGTAACATCGAAGTGCTCGAGATTTATCTCGCCGTCCTTAAGTCTAGGAGCGATCGTTGCTTCGAAAGCCTTAGGCTCCTCGAACATCTCCTTCATCATGAAGTGAGCATAACCGCCCTTCTGAGCTGTATCAGCATCCCACTCGATCTCCTGAACTTCATAAGATACAGGCTCTCCGAAAACATCCTTTATCTCGATTCCGTCTCTTGTCATCTTAAGGATGCAGTTATCTTCCATGAAGACTACGTTCTTCGTGTAATCCATTACACCGAGAAGGTCTGATGCGATTACTGTCTCATCCTCACCAAGACCGATAACTACCGGGTTATCCTTCTTAGCGCAGAACATCGAATCCGGATAGTCGCTACAGAGGATGCAAAGAGCGTAAGATCCGATAATATCCTGCAAAGCCGCACGAACAGCAGCTTCGAGATCTTCGTAGCCACGTCTGGAATAGTAATATTCAATAAGCTGAGCTACAACTTCCGTATCAGTCTCTGATGCGAAAACATAGCCTTTCTTCATGAGGAACTTACGAAGCTCCACATAGTTTTCGATGATACCGTTATGTACAACACAGATCTTGCCGTTCATCGAAAGATGCGGGTGTGAGTTCTCGTCACTTGGAGCACCGTGTGTTGCCCATCTCGTGTGACCTATTCCCGCTTTAATATTATTACCTTTATTATCATCAAGGGTATAGCCTGCTTCAGCAACCGCCTTCTTAAGTTCCTTAACTTTACCCTTCTTCTTGATAACCTTAAGTTCACCGCCCTGGATGAATGAGATTCCTGCTGAATCGTAACCTCTGTATTCGAGATTAGTAAGACCGTTCAAGAGCACGCTCATCGTGTTCCTGAAGCCTATATAACCTACAATACCACACATGTATATATTTCCTCCGACAACGCCTTAGAGAAACTCCATAAGCCTCTCGCATGCTTTCTTGGTCGCCTCAGTCGTTCCGAATGCAGTAAGTCTGAAGAATCCCTCACCGCTTTCTCCGAAGCCTTCTCCAGGAGTTCCCGCGATATTAGCTTCATTAAGGAGCTTATCGAAGAATTCCCAACTGCCCATGCCATCAGGACACTTAAGCCAGATATAAGGCGAATTCTTACCACCCGTGTATCTGATGCCCTTCTTGTCGAGGACATCGGCGATCATATTTGCATTGTTACGATAATACTCTATATTTTTAAGATTTTCCATCATTCCTTTGTCAGTAAGAGCTGCCTCAGCTGCTCTCTGAACAGGATAGGAAACGCCGTTAAACTTAGTAGATTGTCTTCTGTACCACATCTTGTTGATGCTGACTGTTCCAGCCATGAGTTCCTCAGGAACGATGGTCCAGCCGCATCTTAAGCCAGTAAATCCTGCGAACTTCGAGAAAGAACAGATCTCGATCGCACACTCTTTCGCGCCCTCTACCTCATATATAGTATGAGGTGTGTCGTCTGTTATGAAGGCCTCATAAGCCGAATCGAAAATAATAAGAGATCCTGTTTGAAGCGCATAATCAACCCATGTCTTAAGACCGTCATGAGAATAAGCTGCACCTGTAGGATTATTAGGTGAGCAGATATAGATAACTGACGGACCTTCAACAGGAGAAGGAATGTCAGAAGGCATCGGCAAGAAACCGTTATCGATATTACCAGGAACGAGAGTGATCTTTCGTCCGCTCATAAGATTGGAATCGACATATACAGGATAAACCGGATCAGGAATGATTATGTTGTTATCACCTAATATATCTACTATATTACCGATGTCGCTCTTAGCTCCGTCTGATACGAATACTGCATCAAGTGTTAAGTCAACACCGTGACTCTTATAACGTCTTAAGATAGCTTCCTGAAGAAAGCCGTATCCTCTGTATGCAGGATAACCCTTAACAGAATCCTTGCATCCCATCTCTTCTGAAGCTTTCTTAAGAGCTTCGACTACAGATTCAGAAAGTGGCAAAGTTACGTCGCCGATACCAAGTCTGATGACTTCCTTATCAGGATGATCCTCCTCATATTTCTTTGTTCTAGAGGCAGTCTCTGCGAAGAGATATGTCTCCTTAATATCGTTGAATTTCTCGTTTAACTTAATGTTCATTTTTTACTGCTGATTCCTTTCTTTAGCTGCTTTTACAAGTCCCACAAAGAGCGGGTGCGGTCTGTTCGGACGGCTCTTGAATTCCGGATGGAACTGAACGCCCACAAAGTACGGATGATCTTTGTACTCGACCGCTTCAACGAGTTCACCGTCAGGTGAAAGACCGCTTATCGTAAGGCCTGCACCTGTAAGCGATTCTCTGTATTCGTTATTGAATTCATATCTGTGACGATGTCTTTCTGCGATAGCATCTGTGCCGTAGCACTTTTCGAGCATCGTACCTGAAGTGATGTTGCACTTGTAGCTTCCAAGTCTAAGTGTTCCGCCCTTCTTGACCTCATCGCTCTGACCAGGCATAAAGTCGATTACTCTGTTACTTGTATTAGGATCGAACTCGCCTGAGTTAGCATCTGCTAAGCCGAGGAGATTACGTGCTGCTTCGATGACACTTATCTGCATACCAAGACAGATACCAAGATATGGAAGTTTCTTCTCTCTGCAGTACTTAGCAGTAAGGATCATACCTTCGATACCGCGATCGCCGAAGCCGCCAGGAACGATGACGCCGTCGACTCCGCCTAAGATCTCCTCAGCGTTATCAGCTGTAACTGTCTCAGAATCGATCCACTCGATATCTGTATAAACACCCTCTTCGTATCCTGCGTGGCGAAGTGCCTCAACAACTGAGAGATATGCATCGTGAAGCTGTGTGTATTTTCCGACAAGACCGATCTTAACGCGGCCAGATCTTCCTCTGATCTTATCTATTACCTGCTTCCACTCACCGAGGTCAGCTGGAGGTGCATCTAGTTTAAGCTTGCTGCAAACGATGTTTGAGAGGCCACTCTTTTCGAGCATGATAGGAGCCTCATAAAGGATCGTCAGTGTCTGGTTCTCGATAACGCATTCTTCGCTTACGTTACAGAAGCCTGCGATCTTTCCGATTATACCTTTGTCTTCGATCGGCTCATCTGTACGGAGCACGATGATGTCAGGTGAGATTCCCATTCCCTGAAGTTCCTTAACGGAGTGCTGTGTCGGCTTTGACTTGTGCTCGCCTGAAGCCTTCAGATACGGGAGCAAAGTTACGTGTACATATAATGAATTATCCTTGCCGACTTCGTTACCTACTTGACGGATAGCCTCGATAAATGGCTGACCTTCGATGTCACCTATCGTACCGCCGACCTCTGTGATCACGATGTCAGCGTCTGTCTTCTTACCTACGCGATAGATGAATTCCTTGATCTCGTCAGTGATATGAGGAATGATCTGAACAGTCTTTCCAAGGTACTCGCCTTTACGCTCTTTGGAGATAACGTTGGAGTAGACCTTACCTGTTGTGATATTAGAATACTTATTTAAGTCTTCGTCTATGAACCTCTCGTAGTGTCCAAGATCGAGGTCTGTCTCAGCGCCGTCTTCAGTTACATAAACCTCACCGTGCTGATATGGACTCATCGTTCCAGGGTCAACGTTGATGTACGGATCGAGCTTTTGCGCTGCGACCTTAAAACCTCTCATCTTCATAAGTCTTCCCAAAGAAGCTGCAGTGATTCCCTTACCGAGTCCTGATACGACTCCGCCTGTTACAAAGATATACTTAGTCATATATAGATCCTCCATGCCTTAATCGGCATATTTTTTTATTAACTCTTCTGCGATCTCACGTCTGCTCTTTCTGTGGTTCATCGCATTCTTCTCGATGAACTTATGAGCATCTTCTTCAGACATGAGCATGTTTTCCATAAGAAGGAGCTTAGCCCTGTTAACGAGCTTGATCTCTTCGATCTTCTCTTCGAAAGTATGCTGCTTCTTCTCGAGCTTAAAGAGCCTCTCCCTTGTAGAACAAAGCATCTTCAGATACTGCGTCATGATTGGCTTTGTCACAGGCTTAGACACAGTGCAAACACCGTAAGGCTGCACCTTATCCGATATCTCATCGAAAAATTCCGTCTTCACCAGAAGAAGGACTCCGCTCGTAGTAGTCTCAGTTATATCTATCGCGAAATTTATTCCCGTCTCATCCTTTAAAGGCGCGTTGATGATTATGATGTCAAAGTCGCGTTCCTTGACAAGTCTTCTTGCCGCAGACACAGACTCGATATTAAGTACCGGATCATATGTCTCTCTCGGCATCAGTGAGGAGAGAGATTCATTGAATTTTTCGCTTGCCGATACCAGCAGAACTGAATAACCATTTTCCTTATTCAAGTGGTCCCCCTCCCTTCTTGTAATATTTCTTTTCGAAAATGATTGAAAATGATTATTCGCAGTAACTATCTATAAGCGATTCAGAAATGACTTCCTTAAGGAAGCTGCTGCTTCTAGCTGCATCCTTTGCTTCATCGAGTGTTCTTGGGAGGTGCTTAAGCTGGCTCAGTACTTCTCTGGAAGCATCTGACAGATCGAAGTTTGTAGGAGCCATGAGTTCCATATTCTTTTCGATACCTTCAAGGCTCGCATGGATAAGAAGTGCAAATACAAGATAAGGATTGCAGAATGCATCCGGTGATCTTAACTGTGCATAGTGATGCTTGCCGCCGCTCTGTGGAACTCTGATAAGCTGCTTCCTGTTTTCGATAGACCAGGAGATATATCTAGGCGCATTTCCCTTACCGATCCTCTGGTAGGAATCGTCACAGCGGTTAAGGAATATAGTAATGTCATATATCTTATCTAATATACCTGCGATAGCCTGAGCGACGATATCATTCTTGCCGTCCTTCTCGCAGTTGAGGTTGATGTGGAAACCGTTACCAGGCTGATCAGCGATAGGCTTAGGTGAGAAGTCAGCATAAAGGCCGTTTCTAGCAGCGATCGTCTTAACTACTGATATAAATGTGATCGTGTCATCTGCAGCCTTCAGAGGATCAGCACTCTTAAAGTCGATCTCGTTCTGGCCCGGACCTGCTTCATGATGAGAGTTAACAGGTGTGATACCCATTCTCTCAAGAGTAAGACAGATCTCACGTCTTACGTTCTCACATTTATCAAGAGGAGCGATGTCCATGTAACCAGCTTTATCACAAGGGATCGATGTAGGCTCGCCCTCTTCATCCATCTTAAAAAGATAGAATTCTATACGTGTTCCGAAAGTAAAATCGATACCGAGCTTTTTGGCCTTCTCTACTGCCTGCTTAAGAAGATATCTCGTATCTGCAGGGAAAGCCGAATCATCCTGATATCTTATATCACAGAACATCCTTACTACTCTTCCCTGGTCAGGACGCCATGGAAGGAGCGCTGTAGTTGACGGATCAGGATGAAGGAATACATCCGAATAAGATTCCTTATCAAAACCCGGGATCTCAGTTCCGTTGATACAGATACCTGTTGTAAGTGCTCTCTTGATATCGCTTGGCATTACAGAGATATTCTTAGGTGTACCATAGACATCACAGAATTGCAGTCTTATAAACTTGATGTCTTCTTCTTCAATATACTGCAAAAATTCATCTGTAGAACAATCCATCTACTTTGTCCTCCAACAGTCATTTTATTCTCAAAAAAGTGTTAAGGCGTCCACTCGGACAGTCAAATATATCCGAATGAACGCCTTTGTTCTTTTAAAATACTAACACTTGAATTTTGAATCGTCAATGCCAAAAAAATTCAAAATTAGTGCTTGACAACTAAGAAACCGAGCGGTAGTATTGTGCCATAAGCAATTGAACAGACGGCAATGGCGCCACGGTCTATACGACTGTGGCGTCTTTTCTTTTTTGCAAGAATAAACCGTCAATTATGCAAAACTAAACAAGGAGAATGCCAATATGAAAGACACAGCACAAATCTTCGGCGAGAACGTATTTAGTCTCAGTGTTATGCAAAAAAGGCTTCCTAAGGAAACATTCAAGGAAGTGAAAAATGCAATCGATAACGGCAAGAGACTTTCTGATGAAGCAGCAGGTGTCGTGGCTAATGAGATGAAGCAGTGGGCAATCGAGAAGGGTGCCACACATTACACACATTGGTTCCAACCAATGACAGGTTTCACATCAGAGAAACACGACAGTTTTATCAATCCTGCTGATGATGGAAACATTATCCTGAGATTCTCAGGCAAGGCACTTACACAAGGTGAGCCTGATGCATCTTCCTTCCCTTCCGGTGGTCTTCGCGCTACATTCGAAGCAAGAGGTTATACAGCATGGGATCCTACATCCTACGCATTCATTAAGGAAGGCGTCCTTTGCATCCCAACAGCTTTCTGCTCATACGGCGGCGAAGCACTTGATAAGAAGATCCCACTTCTCAGATCAATGGAAGCTCTTAACAAACAAGCAATCAGGATCTTGAAGCTTTTCGGAAATAATGATGTTACAAGCATCAAGACAACAGTAGGTCCTGAGCAAGAGTACTTCCTCATCGACGAAAAGGGTTATAACGCAAGAAGAGATCTTATCTATACAGGTCGTACACTTTTCGGAGCACCTCCGCCAAAGGGACAGCAAATGGAGGATCATTACTTCGGTGTTATCAAGCCTAGAGTACAGGCTTTCATGAAAGACCTGAATGATGAACTC
>JAGCGE010000071.1 GCA_017649745.1 Clostridiales bacterium
GATAAGAAATGGAAGATGATAGAATCCTCGATGTAGACATGGATATTTACGACCAAGAAGAGATCTACCCTAATTGCACAGTGCAGGTGCTAACTAACACTATAACAGGAAAAGTGAGTGTTGGCTGGTGGCGTAATGATGTAGAAGTTGAAGGAGAAGAAAATGCAACTGACAGTGGAATTGAATGATGAGAGACTCAAACAAGCAGTAATGGGCGGAATAGAAAAACTCAGTGAGGAAGCTATCACTGAACTAGCTAAAGCAGCCATTTCGGAATACTTAACTAAACCTGATGTCATTTGGGACTTGATATTTAAAAAACCAACGAATTATGGCAGCTATCGTGTTATGGAAACGAGAACAGAACCTGCTGATTGGTTTACCAATATGATCAGTAACACGTTCTCCTCTGAAGAAGTAGAAGAGTATCGTCAACAGATATTTAAGACTCTTGAAGAAAAACGTGAGGGTCTTATCGTTAATGCTCTTGCAAAAGCGTTCAGTCAAACGCTTATGACCTTTGATATGCAGGAGGCCATCTATGATTATATTGCTAGGAGGAATGGCTAATGTTACTGCATGAACTAATTGATAATCTCTGGTCTGCTAAAATCAGCGGCAATGATGAAGAAATCCGACAAGCATACGCAGCACTGGCTGACATTGGCATCTACAAAGAAAGCGCAGATATTATCCTGAAGGAATGGCACCCGGATAGAGAGACTAATATCGAATTTATTATTGAATCAGGAGAATCAAATGAGCAAGAAAAAGAAGAATGATGATATTCTTGAGCAATTCCGAAAAAGCATAGAGACATATGAACAGCAGGCCGGTAAGAAACCAGAAGAGCTGAGAATCTCACTTGCTACATGGCGTGAAGTCAAAGAATTGCCTATAGCACGATTGACAGATGCAATCACTTATTTATCTGGTGGAGTAAAAGCGGTCTGCATTTATGACGTAGTGGTTATTACTGAATTTGGCTACATAATTAAAAATAGTGCTGACGACATAGATTGGCTTCGTAACTAATACAGCTCCTAACAAGGGCTCTCTTTATTTTTGGAGGTGATGTGGTGGAACTTGATGAAGCGCAAAGAGAAGCACTGATGAAAATGCATAACGGCTGCATCTTATGCGGTGGTGTTGGCTCAGGGAAAACGAGGACTGCATTAGTCTATTACCACTGCATGATCGGTGGTGGTCGAGTGAAGCCACGTTTTACTCCTATGGCACACCCTGTAGATCTGTATGTGATAACTACAGCTGCCACCAGAGACAAATTCGGTTGGGAGCGGGAGATGGTCCACTTCTTACTCTATGACAACATGTCGAAAAAAGCCGGAGTTGGAGAAAGCAAGCCTCTATATAAGACCAAAGTTATAGTCGATTCGTGGAACAACATACAAAAGTACGTCGGTGTTTCTGGCGCTTTCTTTATATTTGACGAGCAACGGGTAACAGGAACAGGCCCATGGGTTAAAGCGTTCTTAAAAATCACGAAAGTAAATAACTGGATACTGCTCTCAGCAACACCAGGCGACAAGTGGACTGATTATGCTCCTGTCTTCATTGCTAACGGCTTCTATAAGAACATAACTGAATTCCGAGACATGCATGTTATCTATAAAAAGCAGGGGACGTTTTGGAAACCCTCTGGATATTTCAACACCAGACGTCTCGAGAGGCTGCGTGATGCAATACTTGTGGACCTGCCTGTGGAGAAGGACACGATCAGACATAATATTGATATTCCATGTGAATATGACAAAAGTAAGTATCGCAGTATCATGCGCACTCGTTGGGATCCGTTCAATGAAAAACAAATAGACACCGCTCCAGCTCTATGTCAGTGTCGGAGGAAAGTCGTTAACAGTGATCCAAGCCGACTTAATGTGTTCCTTGATATTCTCCATGAGCACCCGAAAGTTATTGTCTTTTACAATTATGATTATGAGCGGGACATGCTAATGGATATTCTCGATAAGAGCAGCATTAAGTACTCTGAATGGAACGGACACCATCACCAAGACATACCAAGCGGACCTAAGTGGGTGTATCTGGTGCACTATCTTGCTTGTGAGGGCTGGAACTGCATTCTGACGGACACCGTGATATTTTTCAGCCAGAACTACAGCTATAAGATTATGGAGCAGGCAAGTGGGCGTATTGATAGGAGGAACACGCCATTCATTGACCTGTATTACTACCATCTGAAATCGAAGGCACCGATTGACCTGGCTATTACTAGGGCAATCACAGAGAAAAAGATATTTAACGAAGGACGTTACTTTAACAGGATGTATAAGGAGAAAACAAATGGCTAAAGCTAAGAGCGTATACACTATTCTTCGTTACTGGGAAGAAAACGGACTCACTGGAATTGATATTCTCGGCTCGACCCGTGATTATAGCGATGCAGCAAAGATTATTGAGCATCTGGCTGCAGAGAAACCGTATGCAGATTGGGAAGCTGAGGAAGCAGATCCATATGATCTGGAGCATATTGAGATCGACACTGTTTTTGATATGCCAATGGATATTCGTATGGTCATGGACATTACCGGCAACATTAATCCTGAAGCCAGTTGTAGGTATCGTTATGGCGGTACATCCCTTTGGACCTACGCTGACTTCTACATCGTAGAATCTGATATTATTAAATTTGAAGGAGAAAATTAATTATGGCGAAAATCGGACTTACATCACCCTGGGTTACTTATTATCACGAAGTAGAAGCACTTTTTAAATGCGATAATGATATTACCGTTGTTTATGACGAAGCCAACAACAATCTTAAGATCTATGTTGCTGGCATCGAAGGAGAGAATGCTAAAGCAGACGCACTTACCAAGCTTATGCCAACAGAAAAGGTATTTGGTAATACACTAATGGCTATTAGCGTTATTCCTGCAAATAGACAACTCGACCCTGTAGAAAGACGTTACGCCGGAAGAAAAGGCCGCCGTGGATATATTGGCGAAACCAGCTGCGAATTGGCAGAAGAGTTTCGTGATATCTTTAATGACAATGCAATATTCTATGGCACTAAGGTTATTAGTGGTGTGTTCACCAATGATCTTGTCTATGTGATATTTGTACCTGAAGTTGCACAGTATTACAGCGATGCTCTTGATGACTATAAAGGAATCCGTTCGACTTTATATCAGGACCTAGCTAAGGACGTCTTTATCGATCAAGAGAACGTGTTCTTCTGCACTGTGCCCAAAACCGGAAGAGTTATTGGCGTTGGCGGATTTGAAGGCACTGCTAACTGCGAAGGATTCTAATAAGAAAGGAGGGATAGTGATGCTGATTGATATTCTGATCTATCTCTCCTTTTTCTTTATTAAAATCGGACTTGGCGGCTGTGCATACATGTGCTACAAAGAAGACAAAGATAGTCCATGGGTCAGCACATTTATCGGCCTAGCCATTGGTATTACAATTTGTCAGTATATTCTTTCGTAAATAATACAGCTCCTTTAATAGGAATATGAAAGGAGACTGGATATTTATGGCAAAGGTATTTGTTTGCATTCGTGTAACAACTTACGATTGGTCTCAAGGCGGTACATCTTCGTATTTGTCAATTGACATTGAAAAGATAGCGGGTACGGTTGAAGTAGCAGGAAAGTGGCTTAATAAAATGAGAAATTCTGCCCCGGAAACATTCCACTATTGGCAAAGAAATGTTGTTTACGAAGAATGGAATCGCGGAGAATTGTATATTGTGCGATTTGAAAACGATTACAATAACTCGATTACTGATGTCCGGTATTATATTGAAGAACATGAGATAGAGGGATAACATCCTCTATCCTCTTTCGTAAAGAATACAGCCTCTATAATGCAATAATATTTTTTATGGAGGTTATTCAAATGATTACAAAGAAAAAACTGAGAAAAGTCATTGATGAAATGATGGACGAGATTACGGACAAAGTAAAAAATGATGACACTATTGCTGATGGTGTCATTGCTGGTGATTGCCCGAGTCTTATGTTCTATTGTGGAGAACTTGGCGCATTAATTAATCTAAGTGTTCATTTGGATCTGTATACCAAAAAAGAAAGAGATTGTTTGATGGAAGCATTAAAAGGGTTCCAGGAAGAGAATCCTAAGAAGGAAGAGTCCTAGCAAGGGCTCTCTTCTTTTCGTAAGTAATACACAGCCTTAATTGGAAGACTTATTGTCTTACTATTGATATTTGGAGGTTAATGTGAGTATTAA
>JAGCGE010000072.1 GCA_017649745.1 Clostridiales bacterium
AATATAAGAATCAGCTTCGAACACCTCCCTAACCTCTTCCTTATGGATCACTCCTTCATATGAGCGCATACATATTGAATCCGTTTTATTGGAATAAAAAAGCGCGTATCTAATAATGAACACCTCCTTTTCGAAAATAAAAAAAAGTACCCACAAGAAACCTTGTGGATACTTATCGATATCTTAATTATATTTTCCGAAAGGTATTTAGCAAGTGATTACAGTATCAATTTTGCTTTCATATGAAAATTAAGCTGTAACGATCTTGCTTGCATTCTCAAGATTATGTCTTTCGACTGCCTGCTCTCTCATCTTGTACTTGAGGATCTTACCAGCAGCATTCATTGGGAACTCTGTTACGAAATCTACATAACGAGGAACCTTATGTTTAGCCATATGATCAAGAACAAATTGCTTGATCTCCTCTTCGCTAGATTCTTCACCTGGCTTAAGAATGATAGCAGCCAAGATCTCTTCACCGTAATCCTTATCAGGAACACCGATTACCTGTACATCAGATACCTTTGGATGAGTATAGATGAAGTCCTCGATCTCCTTAGGATAGATATTCTCACCACCACGGATGATCATATCCTTGATACGACCTGTGATCTTGTAATATCCGTCAGGTGTTCTTCTTGCGAGGTCACCTGTATGGAGCCAGCCTTCGCTATCGATAGCAGCAGCTGTAGCTTCAGGCATCTTGTAATAACCCTTCATGATGTTATAACCGCGAGCAACAAACTCACCATCAACATCATCAGGAAGATCCTCATTTGTCTCAGGATCAACGATCTTACACTCAACTCCGAAGATAGCCTGACCTACTGTGTTAACACGCTTTTCGATAGAGTCTGTTGTCTTAGACATTGTAGTTGCAGGAGATGCTTCTGTCTGACCATATGTGATACAGATCTCCTTCATGTTCATCTTCTCGATAACTTCTTCCATTGTCTTGATAGGACATGGAGAACCAGCCATGATACCTGTTCTCATGTATGAGAAATCAGTTTTTGGGAAGTTCTCATGACCGAGCATTGCGATGAACATAGTAGGAACACCATGGAAACATGTTATCTTCTCTCTGTTAATGCAATCCAATCCTTTTCGAGGAGAGAATGCTGTAATAGGAGACATAGTAACACCGTGTGTCATGGATGCTGTCATTGCAAGTACCATACCGAAACAGTGGAACATAGGAACCTGGATCATCATGCGATCTGCAGTTGAAAGATCCATACAGTCACCGATAGCCTTACCGTTATTAACTACATTATAGTGAGTAAGCATAACGCCCTTAGGGAATCCGGTTGTACCAGATGTGTACTGCATGTTGCAGACGTCATCCTTACTGATAGTTCTTCTAAGAGCTTCAACCTCTGTATAAGAAACTGTCTTAGCAAGATCATTTGCTTCTTCCCATGTGAAACAACCAGGAACTTTAGACTGACATGTAATGATGTTCTTAAGGTAAGGAAGTCTCTTAGATACAAGATGACCTGCTTCACTGTTCTTAAGTTCTGGACAGATCTCATTAATGATAGAGATATAGTCTGAATCCTTAAAACCGTCGATCATTACGAGAGTATGCGTATCAGACTGCTTCAAGAGATACTCTGCTTCGTGGATCTTATATGCTGTGTTTACAGTTACAAGAACGGCACCGATCTTAGTAGTAGCCCAGAAAGTAATGTACCACTGAGGAACATTAGTAGCCCAGATAGCTACGTGATCACCCTTTTTAACGCCCATTGCGATAAGGCTTCTTGCAAAGTTATCTACATCATCTCTGAATTCAGGATATGTTCTTGTGTAATCAAGTTCTGTATATCTGAAAGCATACTGATTAGGAAACTCTTCGCACATACGATCAAGAATATCAGGGAATGTATAATTGATAAGACGCTCCTTAGGCCATACATAATAACCTGTATCTCTCTTATCACGCTGCAAAGAATGCTTATGATGAGTCTTATAAGGTGCCATATAAGAAGCGTAATTAGGTACAGCTACTCCGGCATCACAGAGATCATGAGACCATCTGTAAACCCATTCAAAAGATACATAACCGATATAGTTGATCGACTGTAATGCTTCGAACATCTTCTCCAAAGGCATGTCACCATCGCCCATGAGACGATAAACTACTTTACCGTTATCAATGATACTATCCTTAACATGAGTATATTTAATATGCTCTCCAAGATTCTCGATCGTCTGCTCAGGTGATTCATTAAAGAATCTGTATGGATGATGAAGATCCCACAAAGCTGCGATCTTTCTGTTATTAACACGATCAAGAAGATCTCTTAATCTCTTTGTATCTGCATATACACCGTTTGTCTCTACAAGCAATGTAACATTGTATTCCTCAGCAATAGGAATCAACTTCATAAGAGCATCATATACAACATTATCATCTACTTCGCCCTTAGGAGCAGGATCTTTGTCACCAAGAATTCTTATATAACTGGAATTCAACTTCTTAGCAAGCTTAGCATAAGAAGTAACTTCTTCTATTATACTGTCGATATCCTCAGCCTTACTTAAAACAGCTCCGGATGAAAGACAAGGAATCTCAAGATTCATGGACTGAAGCTTAGCAACAGTCTTATCGATCTCAGAATCTCTAAATGGTAAAGCTTTATATGAAATAATATCATTACCAAGGCCTCTCAACTCGATTCCGTCAAATCCGAAATCTTTAGCCATGGAGTAAATTTCCTGCCATGTAAAATCAGGACAAGCCAATGTCGAAAAACAAATCTTCATACTTCACCTCATTAATTATTCTGCCTAAGTATTTTCCGTTTGAAATGAGGTTTAGTCAATCAAAAAAGCAAAACATTTATGTGCGAAAAAGTACCTAAAGCGCATATATATCGTTATTTGACGCACATACCCATTTCGCCGTCCCTATTTAACTTCTCAAGCAGCTTATAAAGAGCTTTTTTCCTAAGCCTAAAATAAGTTGGTCTTGATATATAGAGGATACTGGTGATCGTCTCAACATCGTATTTACGATAATAAGTGAGATAAAGCAAATCACTGTATGGAGCTTCCAGTGCAATAATATGCCTGAATATGCGAACAGCTGTTTGGTTATTCTTGATAATCTGTTCAATAGTCTTCTCCTGATTCTTCAGGTATTCATCGAATCCATTGATATATTTCTCATATATAGCATGTTCGACATCAGGATTAAACTTGTCCGAAGAATAGACATCAGAGAAAGGTGTGCTTATCTTGATCGGAAGATTACAGTTATCATAGAGTTTACGCAAGATATACTCCCTATCTCTCTTGGTTAGATTATAAAGAGCCAGTCTTTTCAGTACGTCTTCATTAGGACAACGTAGATCGATATAAAGATTATCCAAAATACACTTAAGTTGCTTTATATTCATGATTTTTACCTCCAAATATTAATTTTTGAGTAGATTTATAGAACAAGTGTTTGACAACACTCGCTCGATAAATTATTATATAAAAAACGAAAATTTGTTTGGGAGGTCGATTATGTCTGAACAGAACACAACAAATAAGAGTAACAAATCAATTGAAAGAGTTTATAACTACGTTAGAAACTACATTCATGAGAATGCAATGTCACCTTCTGTTAGGGATATATGTATCGGTTCAGGACTGAAATCAACATCCTCTGTACATACGTACCTTAAGAAGCTCGACGCTATGGGTAAGATCGAATATAGACCGGGCATGCGTAGAGCGATCATTATTAAAGATATGAGTCTTAGTTCATTAAGCTCTTCAAATAGCGAAACTGGTTCAGGAGATGAAGGAAGTAATGTAGTCAGATTATCCTGCTTGGGAAAGATCACGGCTGGTGTACCAATCTATGCTCATGAGGATCATTCTGATTCATTTTACGTAGATAAATCCATAATCGGTAGCAATGAGTGTTTCCTTCTTAAAGTTAGCGGAAACAGTATGATAGGTGCACATATATGTGATGGGGATTATCTCATCATCAGAAAGCAGAATACCTGTGATGAAGGAGATATTGTTGCTGCACTTATCGGTGATGAAGCTACTGTTAAAAGATACGGTAAAATGAATGATGTTCCTTATCTTTTCCCTGAAAATGATTTCTATTCACCAATTCCGTTTGACACTATGGACTGCAGGATCCTTGGTAAAGTCATAGGTCTTCACAGATATGGTATCAACTAACCTCCTTTCTGATATACGTTCAACAATGATAAATTGTTTTTTATAATTATATCAGAAATTGATAGAAAAATATTTAATAACGAATATGTTTATAATTTGTTTACTGCCAGTCTCAACTTTGGCAGTAAACATTTTTATATGATCTTGTCCATGATATAATTAAGTGTTGCATTTACATCATTTATATCGATGATTTCCCTGTTTTCCATATATCTGAACCAAGTAAGCTGTCTTTTTGCATAGTGTCTTGAGCGCAGTTTTATCTGATATATAGCTTCATCTAGAGATATATTCCCATCAAGATATTCGATGATCTCTTTATAACCCAAAGCCTGGATCGCTGTAGACTCTTTCAGATTGTATGATTCGTATATACTTTTAACCTCATCTACGAGTCCATCTTTAACCATAACATCAACTCTTTTATTGATACGATCGTAAATGATATTGCGATCATAATCCAATGTGAAGAGTTTATATGGATATTTTGGTCCGTCTTTTTTAGAGTTTTCGTTCCACCAGGTAAATGTCTTTCCGGTCGAAAGATAAACAGCATAGGCTCTAATTACTCGTCTTGTATTATTTTTGTGGATCTTAGATGCTGCCTCAGGATCTACTTCTTCAAGAGCTTCGTAAATCTCGTCTATACCTTCTGATTCAGCCTGCTTATAAAGTTTATCTACTAACGCTTGATCGATAGGCTGATCAACGTACTTTATGCCTTCATAAAATGCAGAAATATATTGACCTGTTCCACCGCAAAGAATAGGCATCTTTCCCCTGCTTAATATATCTTCGATAATATCGTATGCCATTGTTATAAAATCGCTTACAGAGAAAGTTACTTCAGGTTCAACGATATCGATCATATGATGAGGGATCATCTGAATCTCATCTTTTGTTACCTTGGCAGTACCGATATCAAGACCCTTATATATCTGCATTGAATCACAGGAGATGACTTCTCCGTCGATCCTCTTTGCAAGTTCGATAGCAAGTGAACTCTTACCACTTGCTGTCGGTCCTGCTATTATCGGAATATATGAATATTTAACGTTATACTCTTTAAGATCCTTCATTACACAATCCTTTTGAACATCTTATCGATATCAGTTTCAGTAAGCTTAATGAATGTCGGTCTTCCGTGCGGACAATGATATGGATCATCCAATGTCAGCATACTCTCAAACAGAGCTTTGATCTCATCAACAGTTATAAGATCGTGACCTTTAATAGCTGCTTTACAAGCTGCTGTAGCTATCTTCAGATACCAATCAGAATTACCTGTCGGAAGTTCTTTCTTAAGTTCAGTCAAAAGATCTGAAAACATAGCTGATGGTTTAACACTTCTTAGAGACTTGATAAGCGGAATAGTCCTGATCGCGATCTCTCTTTCTCCAATAGCTTCTATATCAAAACCATATTCTGAGAATCTGTCTTTATTATCAAGCGCGAAAACATAATCAGCAGAGGATAATGAAACAATATCAGGAACCAAAAGCTGCTCAACAAAATCCTTATTCTTCC
>JAGCGE010000073.1 GCA_017649745.1 Clostridiales bacterium
AATATCCTTGTGAGATCACTATAAAGCTCATATGCTTTCTTTATATTCTCTTAGAATTCATTCTTGTCATTTAATGCATCAGACTTGACCATTTTGGCTTCATCATACATCTCATCCACATTAACAGCCTTCATACGGATAATGTGTCTGATCGACTGAAACACGATATAAACTACAGCAACAACTGCAATCGCGATACATACAAATGTAAAATAAGTCGATCCGTTTTTCAGATAGATCGAAAGCCATACATCATTCTGCATTCTCGGATAATAAGTTTCACCGGGTAAAAAGTGTGTCTTGCCACCCTCGTGACTAGCGATAAAACTCCAATCCGCTTCATTTCTTACACTGCCGTCATTCTCCTCATCAATAACAAATCCAAGTGTTTTTACTACCGACTTATTGACTTTGCACATATAAGCACCGACAAAAAAATGCTCAGCAATACCTAAAATGATAAACAGCAGGAACATTACTCCAAAAGTCTTAAAAATGAATTTGAACCTGGCATTTGACTTTGCATTTGAAGCCTTCCTATATAATAAATCAGCCTTTTGATCCTTACTCTCGAAAAGATCTTCTTTTGTATCCTGAAGCTCTTTTGCGTTTTTGTATTCTTTTGTGGTCTCAAGCAACTCACGGAAATCTTCAAAGAACGCTATATCCTCTTCACCGACATTTTCTAAAGCTTGGGAAACAACTTCCTCCATCTCTTTAAACTTCAGATTCTGAATAACTCTTTTATCTCTTAGATACTTGGTATCGGAGATCTGAGCATGTACCAAAAGCAAACCTCTGTATGCCAAAGCGTTGTTTGGTTCTTTCTGGAGAATAAATTCAAAAGCTTCTTTAGCAGCCTTATATTCTTTATTATGCAGATACGAATATGCTCTATCCAGAACATCATCGCTCATGAAATAATTATAATCATAAGACACGCCGCAGAACTGACATCTGTAGATCTTAAGTGTCTTGTCAACATTTAATACAGCTCCACAACTTGGACAAACATATTCCTTTAGCTTCATAATAAAGTTTCCTCCATTTGTATACGATTATATCAAAGGAAGATGATTTCTATTGAATCGTCAGACTGAAATAACTGTATAAAAGCATCATTCAGCTTGCAAATAATATGTCATATCCCGAATTTCCATGTTTTCGAAAAAAGAACACGGTGAAAACCACCGTGTCCGATAATTTATTTATCTTTTTCCCACTCGATGTATCCGGCAAGAAGAGTTGTCTCATCAGAGGCGACGTTCAAAAGGCCTCCGCCGATCTTGCCTTGCCGTATGCTGCCGTCTTCATGTTCGATGCTGTACTTACCTTCTTTAACTACAGTAGCGAAAGGTATGTGACCAGCTAAAACTGCAAGGTCACCTTCGATGCCTCGAACGATAAGTCTTATAACATCACCCTTGAAGACATTACCTTCAGGAGTTGAAACTGTAAGCTTATAAGTCTTCATTCTTGCTCCTTGGCTTTTGCAACTGCTTCATCTATAGTTCCTACAAAGAGGAAAGCTGATTCAGGAAGATCATCATGTTTACCTTCGATAATCTCCTTAAATCCTCTGATAGTCTCTTTAAGAGGTACATAAGTACCAGGGATACCGGTAAACTTCTCAGATACGTGGAATGGCTGAGAGAGGAATCTCTGGATCTTACGAGCTCTTCCAACTAAGATCTTATCCTCATCAGAAAGCTCATCCATACCCATGATAGCGATGATATCCATAAGTTCGTTATAACGCTGCAAGATTCTCTGGATCTCTTTTGCAACGAAGTAATGCTCTTCACCCAATGCATCAGGTGAAAGGATACGGCTGGTTGACTCAAGCGGATCAACTGCAGGATAGATACCCTGTGATGCAATACTTCTTGAAAGAACCGTCGTAGCATCAAGGTGTGCAAATGTTGTAGCTGGAGCCGGGTCAGTCAAGTCATCTGCAGGAACGTAAACAGCCTGAATAGAAGTGATAGATCCTCTCTTTGTGGAAGTGATTCTCTCCTGCAAAGCACCCATCTCAGTAGCAAGTGTCGGCTGATAACCAACGGCTGAAGGCATACGACCGAGAAGAGCCGAAACCTCAGAACCTGCCTGTGTAAATCTAAAGATATTATCGATAAAGAGAAGCACGTCCTGACCTTCTGTGTCTCTGAAATACTCAGCCATTGTAAGACCGGAAAGAGCTACTCTCATTCTTGCTCCCGGTGGCTCATTCATCTGACCATACACGAGTGCTGTGTTGTTCAAAACGCCAGACTCTTTCATCTCGTTATAAAGGTCATTACCTTCTCTTGTACGCTCACCAACACCAGTAAATACGGAGATACCACCATGCTCTTTAGCAACGTTATTGATAAGCTCCATGATAAGAACTGTCTTACCTACACCGGCACCGCCGAAAAGACCGATCTTACCACCCTTAGAGTAAGGACACAAAAGATCGATAACCTTGATACCTGTCTCAAGGACATCTGTAGAAGTCGAAAGCTCGTCATAACTTGGTGCCTGACGATGGATGTTCCATCTCTCAACCTCTTCAAGCTTATCTCCGAAATCAACTGTATCTCCGAGAACATTGAAGATCCTTCCCAATGTTTCTTTACCAACTGGTACAGAGATCGGTTTTCTTGTATCAACTGCCTCGACGCCTCTTTTAAGTCCATCAGTTGATGACATGGCGATACATCTTGCAGTACTGTCACCAATGTGCTGAGCAACTTCGACAGTTAATGTCTTGTCACCCTTTTTGATGACGAGTGCATTGTCTATAGCAGGAAGGTTTCCTTCATCGAATCTGACATCGACGACAGGACCCATTACCTGAGCTACTTTGCCAACCCTCTTTTCTTTCATATCAACGTCTCCTTCGTTTGCCGCTTCCTGCGACTATCTCGGTTATTTCCTGTGTGATCATACTCTGTCTTGCACTGTTATATGCAAGCTCAAGATCTTCAATCATCTGTTTTGCATTCTTCTCAGCGGAATCCATAGCCATTCTTCGTGCTGCAACCTCAGAAGCAAAACTCTCTCTTACTGCTGCAATGATAAAAGCAGTTACATATTCTGGAACCGCATTTTCGAGCACTGTTGGCGCATCAGGCTCAAAGATCATGCTTTTTGTAGTCTTTCCGCCTTCATTGGAAAGTGGCAGAACCCAAAGTATCTGAGCTTCCTGAACCATCATTGATACATACTTTGTACAGATGATGCCAAGTCTGTCATACTCTCCCTTTTTAAAATCATCACAAAGTTTTACGGCAAGTTCCTTCGCCTGAGCGTATGAATAAGTTTCAGAAGAAATAAATTCAGACTCTGTTCTGTCACATATCCTCTTACCTAAAGGAATGATCTCTGCATCAGGATATTCTTTATAAAGCCTTATGACATTAGCATTGTATCCGCCGGCCATACCTCTGTCGCCTGCAATAACGATAAGTCTGGTCTTACCAGTATCACGCTGAGCAAGATACGGACTAGACTTACATTCAGAGTTGACTCGAAGTTCTTCCATCATGTTATTGACGGACTTGAAATACTGCTTGCTTCGCTTCATCTCATCATTAGCACGACGGATCTTAGATGACGCAACAAGGCCCATCGCCTTCGTAAGGTGAAGCGACGAGTCTACGCTTTTTATTCTGATCTTTAAAGCTTTAATATCTGCGCCCAATTAGATCTTACCTTCCATCTCTTTCAATGCTGTCTTAAGAGTCTCAATGTCCTCTTTTTCGAAATAATTCTGTTCTATTCTCTGTATAAAGTCAGCATGATTCTGTTCCATATGCTCGAAAAGCATAGCCTCATACTCAGCGACCTTATTTACCGGAATGCTGTCAAGATAACCATTGATTACTGCATATACGATAGCTACCTGACAACCCATTGAAACCGGTGAATTTCTCTTCTGCTTCAAAACTTCAACGATACGCTCACCAAGTGCGAGACGAGCTTTTGTATCTGCATCAAGGTCAGAACCGAACTGAGCAAAATACTGAAGTTCTCTATACTGAGAATAAAGAAGCTTGAGTTGACCTGATACCTTCTTCATACCCTTAAGCTGTGCGGCACCACCAACACGGCTAACAGATATACCAGGGTTGATTGCAGGCATGATACCTGAATGGAAGAGCTCCGTCTCAAGGAAGATCTGTCCATCAGTAATAGATATAACGTTAGTCGGGATATAAGCCGAAACGTCACCTGCCTGAGTCTCGATAATAGGAAGAGCTGTGATAGATCCTCCGCCATATTCAGGAGCAACACAAGCAGCTCTCTCCAAAAGTCTTGAATGGAGATAGAAAACGTCGCCAGGATAAGCTTCACGTCCCGGAGGTCTTCTAATGAGAAGTGACATAGCTCTGTAAGCAACAGCGTGCTTACTTAAGTCATCATAGATGATGAGTACATCTTTTCCCTTTTCTCTAAAATATTCAGCCATAGCACAGCCTGCATAAGGTGCAACATACTGTAATGGTGCACTTTCCGAAGCAGATGCCGAAACTATGATCGTATATTCCATTGCACCAGCACGAGTAAGTTCCTGAGCGAGCTGTACAACTGAAGTATTCTTCTGTCCGATTGCAACGTAGATACAGATAACATCACTGTTCTTCTGATTTATAATCGTATCTACAGCGATCTCAGTCTTACCTGTCTGTCTGTCACCGATCAAAAGTTCTCGCTGTCCGCGTCCGATAGGTATCATACTGTCGATAGCCTTGATACCTGTCTGCATCGGAACCGATACGCTCTTTCTCTCGAGGATACCGGGAGCTTCTGATTCGATCGGTCTTGTACCTGAAGCAGCTACAGGACCCTTACCGTCGATAGGTTTACCAAGAGCATCTACTACTCTTCCGAGGAAAGCCTCACCAACAGGAACTGATAATACTTTTCCTGTTCTTCTTACCATTGTTCCTTCACGGATATCATTGGAATCTGAAAGGATAGCTACAGATACAGTCTCATCTTCCAGGTTCTGGGCCATACCGATACTTCCGTCATCAAATTCGAGAAGCTCGCTCGCCATGCATTCACGAAGACCGTATACACTTGCAATACCGTCACCGACAACGACAACGGTACCGGTCTCGCTCATCTCAACGCCGGATTCGTAATTTCTGATCTGTTCCTTAATTATGTTACTAATTACATCAGCACTTTCGATCATTGTTCCATTACTTCCTTAATCTCTTTAAAACGGTGTCTTAAACTGCCGTCATATCTGATTCCGTCTATTTCAACTATAAGTCCGCCCATGATCTTCGGATCGATCTTATAGTGCATATAAACTTTATTACCTGTTCTTTTGATCAGAGCATTCCTTAACTTAGCCTTCTGTTCTTCAGAAAGCTCAACAGCACTTGTAACAAATGCATCTGACTTACTTGTACTTTCCCTATAAAAGACAATATATGCTTCGATAACATCAAAGATATATCTCATATGACCATTGTCTGTCATAACACATAAAAGTCCCATGACAGGTTCAACAACCTTACCTTTAAAACTAAGCTTAAGATTATCTTTTCGCTCAGATGAAGGGATCGCAGGAGACATTAAAAAATCGATGTATTGCGGTTCGCTCTTAAAGACCTTCTTTACAAGAGCAAGAGAATCAAACACTTCATTACGGATATCGTCTTGAAGCGCTATCTCAAATAAAGCAGATGCATATTCTCTTCCGGTCTCGTTCATCGCATCTCACCAATATCAAACAAGAAATCATCGATAAGTTCTCTATGATCATCTTCGTTGATCTCACGCTTGAGCATCTTCTTAGCAAGTACTGCAGAAAGATCAATGATCTCACGCTTAATACCATCTTCTGCCTTCTTTTGTTCAAGTTCAGCATCGATCTTAGCCTGTCTGATAATTCCATCAGCACGCTCCTGAGCGTTCTTGATGATCGTTTCGCCTCTGTGATCAGCTTTAGCCATAGCATTCTTGATGATAGCGTCAGCTTCACCTTTTGCTCCCTTAAGTTTAGCCTCCCATTCGGCTTTATCCTTCTCAGCAGCAAGCTTAGCTTCATTAGCTTCATCAAAGATCTTTTTCGTAGCAGCTTCTCTTTCAGCTATCAATTCCTTGACAGGCTTATAGAGGAACTTCTTTACGATAAAGAAAAGGATCACAAGATTACACAAAGATATGATTATCTGCCATATATTGACTGAAATAATATCAAGTGACTGCATTTTTTAAACCTCTTATTTAACTGCGTTAACGAGAAGATCTACAAATCTACCAGGTGCCAAAAGGATAAGAAGAAGTGCAATGATCAATGCATAAAGACCTGTTGTCTCTGCAAGAGCACAACCAAGGATAAGTGTGCTTGTTACATCACTCTTGCTCTCTGGCTGTCTTCCGATAGCCTCACAAGCCTTAGCAACTGCAGAACCTTCTCCGAGACCAGGACCCAAAGCACCGATACCAATCGCGATCCCTGCACCGAGTGCACATCCGCAAAGCATAATTCCGATTGCGAGTTCCATAAATTCATACCTCCATTATGAAAGTTTTTGTTTTTTAGCTTTTTTATTAACTCGCTTCCAATATTCATCAGCTGGAAACGAAGTACTTACAAAGAGCATAGTCAGCATGACAAAGATAAATGCCTGCAGACAGCCGCTGAATAAATCGAAGTAAACAGATAAGACTGCCGGGATACCGATCTGGAAGAATGGGAATTCACCAAGGATACCCGGAAGATTACCCAAGACCATCTTAGTGAGCGAAGAAAGAGCTGCACCAAGAAGGACAGAAATAACGGAACCTGAAAGGATATTTCCGTAATGCCTCAAAGTCATAGCAACAGGAGTTGCAACTTCACCCAAGATATTCATAGGAAGCATTACAGGAAGCGGTTCGAAGAATCCCTTGATATAGTAAAGTGGTCCCGCTTTAAGCTTATAATACGTGATCAGAAAAAAGACGAGAAGCGCCCATCCTGCAGCGATGTTAAGGTCGGAAGTCGGAGCGAAAAGACCCAAAAGGCTTGAGAGACTGGAAAGTGCTGACAAAAGAAGGATAGCTCCAACAAACGGAGCAAAGCTTTTAAAGAATTCACCCATGTTCTCTTTAACAAGTCCGTCAAGCTTCTCAACTGCCCATTCAGCAATGATCTGTCTTTTTGTATAAACTCTGGCTCTAACACCATGAGTAAGATAGATGCAGAGGAACAGTACTGCAATTACTACAGCCCAGGAATTGACCTGCGCTTCACTTATAGGAAGATCCATCAAAGGAAGTTTCACTGTGAAAAATATATGCGCACCTGTAATCTCAAGACCATCACCTGAAGGAATAAAAAGAACCTTAAGAAGAATAGCTGCAACAAACGGCAATGCTACTAAAAGAAGCAGCAGCGCATCTACGACTTTGAATTTTGTGGTAGGCTTCTCAAACTGCATCATCAGATCCACCTTCCGTCGTAGTTTCAACTGCGGTAGTCGGTCGAGTCTTCTTAAGTATTGCGCCCCTTATAACGATAGCTATAAAAGGAAAACTAACCGGAACTAAAACCGCGATATCATTAAAGCATTTGAAATAAAGTCCAAGGCCAATAACGACAGCTACCAAAAGAAGTCTGTATGTTTTCGAGAGCTTCATATAGCCTGCCATATCCTTCTCTTCCCTTTTCATCGCTTTCGAAACAGAAAGACCGAGAAGGAAAAAGTTAAGGATCATGATACCTGCTGAGAGAAGATTGCCATAAAGAACTGTCAGATCCCACTTACCGATAATAAGGAATATTGCTTCCATCAGCATGCTTAGGATCAAGACAAATGCTGTTACGAATCGCGTTTCCTTAATTACTGTCGGATCTATGGTGTTCACCTGAACCTCTTTCTTTATAAAACTAGATAACCGAAGGCAATCCAGAAACTATTTTCCTATATTAGTATTATAAAATCAAGTTAATAGTCAAAAGACGACAATCTGTTTTTGAGATTAATGCACTGATATAATAGTTATAATTTCAATAACAAAAACAAATTAAGGATATGCCTATGAAAACAATCAAATCCATCGTAAGTCTAATAATTTCATTTGTAGTGATCTTATCAATATTCCCAATAATGGGAATGGATGTATCTGCAGATACAAATTACAAACTATCAATAAGCGGAACTGCTGTTACAGAAGAAAACAAGAATGATGTTCTCGGAAACGGAAAGATCCAATACGATTCGACAACTAAGACATTAACATTTAAGGACAACGTGTCTGTAAGCTACGAATCTGAACTTAGCATGTGTACTATTTATTCAGAGATCGAGAATCTTACTATTAAAGGCAGTGCAACGATCACCAGTGCTTATGCTACTGCAATCCTGAGCAAGTACAACTTAACGATAGCAGAAGAAAGTGATATTAAACTTATCGGAAACTCAGGAATCACAGTAAACGGAGGAAATCTTACAGTTAAAGGATCTCTTACTTGTACAGGAAACAAGGAAACTGCTGTGATCGTTAAAAAGGGCGAACTTATCGTTGACGGTCCTAATGCTAAGCTTGATGTAAACGGAGTTAGCGGTATCAGCTGCGATAAAAGATTCCTTGTAAACGAGGGAACCGTAAATATTGATATCACCAAAGCACCTGCTTTAAAATGCGGCTATTTATCACTTGGTAAAGACGAAGGTATTCTGTCCCCTACAGATTGCAAGTTTAAAAACAACAGAAAATATGAAATAGCTTTTGAATCAGATTATAAGACTTCAGCAACAAAGATTAAGATCGGAGCGTCAGAAAGCTCCGATAAAGAAAAACCTTCTTTCGAAATGAACGACGAAGGAACATTCGACAATTTTGTTGAAAGACTTTATGTTGTTGCACTCGGAAGACCATCAGAGGCTTCAGGAAAGAAATTCTGGGTTGATCAAGTTACCACCGGTAAAAATACTGGTGCAGATTGTGCAATCGGCTTCTTAAACTCTCCTGAATTCCTCGAAAAAGGTCTTAGGAGAGAAGAATTCATCGATGTACTTTACCTCACATTCTTCGACAGAGAATCAGACAGTGCCGGAAAAGCCTTCTGGTTAAGCGAGATGATGAACGATTCTGAGCCGATCGATATCATTAAAGGATTCATCAATTCACCTGAATGGTGCAATATTTGCTCAAGCTGCAACGTTAAATCAGGAGCACCGACTGCAAAAGCTACATATCCTTCACCAAATGCTACTGATTTCGCGGAAAGACTTTACACAAAATGTCTTGGAAGAGATGCTGAAGCATCAGGACTTAACTATTGGGCACTAAGCCTCACAAATCTTGAAAACACAGGATATGCCGTTGCTTACATGTTCTTCACTTCTGATGAATTTGTCGGAAACAAATACGACAATACTGAGTTCGTAAAAAGATTGTATCTGACATTTATGGGTCGTGAATTTGATCAGTCCGGACTTGATTATTGGGTTGGTCTTCTTAACAGTGGCAAATCTCGCGAGGATGTTATCAAAGGATTTGCAAGTTGTAACGAATTTACGGAGATATGTAACAGTTACGGTATCAACAAGGGAATCTAAATAGCATAAAGGTCTGTCATTGCACAGACCTTTAGTTTTGCATCAAAAATGCACCTTGCAATTTTATTTTATGTATTATAATAAATTTTGAGTAAAGCTCAACATAACTAATAGAATGAGAGGGTAAAACATGAAATCCATCAAGACATTATTGAGTTTGTTTCTCGCTGTGATCATGGTAGTACTCGTTATCCCATGTTTCAGCAATAATACAAAAGCTGCTGAAGATTATGGCATAACAATACTTAAAACAAAAGTCACAAGCGATAACAAAAATGACATCTTAGGTGATGGTAAGGTTTCCTATGATCCTAGTACTAGTACTTTGAATCTTAAGGATGCCATTATCAGCACCCCAAAAACAACACGACAAGATGATGCATTTTGTTGTATCCAAGCCTCAAAGCCACTCACAATATCAGGTTCAGGCAAGCTGACAGCAAATATTGCAGCTATCATCTCTGAGTCTGATATAACTATCAAAGATGGTAGTAATTTGAACATAGAATCACAGATGATAGGTATTTATACCACAAATGGAAGTCTAACTGTAAATAATAGTACTATCAGCATTGATACCGGAAACGATGGTCTTGCAATTGGTATTGAGGGGAACTTTTATCTTAACGGTTCTAATTCATCAGTCGATCTTCATGGAGAAGTCGGTCTTGCATGCACCGGTAAATTCGTAGTTAACAACGGTTCATTCAGTATCAATTCTACAGAAATCGGTATGGGAGTCGGAAGTGCTCAGTTCGGTGATCATATGGGAATCATTACTCCTAGCGATTATAAGTTCATAAGTGCTGACAGATATGAATTCATTACTGAGTCTGATGGAAAAACAAGAGCAAAAGTAATAAAGATCGGCTATTCAGATAAAGAAGTTGATCCGATTAATGATTATGAAATAACAAATGAGGGGTCATTTGAAGAATTTGTTGAAAGACTATATGTTGTTGCTTTAGGAAGACCTTCCGAAAAAGCAGGTAAAGATTACTGGGTCGATCTTGTAACAACAGGAAAAAGCACAGGCGCTGATTGTGCATACGGTTTCCTTAACTCTCCTGAGTTCTTAGACAAGGGTCTTAGCAGAAGCAGATTCCTCGACGTATTGTATAAGACATTCTTCAACCGCGAAGCTGATGAATCCGGAAAAGCGTATTGGCTTTCACTTTTAATGGATGGTGCTTCTAAGGAGCAGATCATTGCCGGTTTTATTAATTCTCCTGAGTGGTGCAACATCTGTGCAAGTTGCAACGTTAAATCAGGTGCTCCAACTGCTAAGGCTACTACTCCTTCACCAAACGCTAAGAGCTTTGCTGAAAGACTTTATACTAAGTGTCTCGGCAGAGAAGCAGAAGCTGAAGGACTTAACTTCTGGGCTATAAACCTTACAAATCTTGACAATACAGGATATGAAGCTGCTTACCTCTTCTTTACTTCACCGGAGTTCAAAGAACACAACTATGACAATACTGAATTTGTAAAGAGACTCTACACAACATTCATGGGTCGTGATTTTGATCAGGCTGGTCTTGATTACTGGGTTGGTCTTTTGAACAGCGGAAAGACTCGTGAAGAAGTAATCGCAGGATTCGCAAGCTGTAATGAATTTACAGAGATATGTAACAGTTACGGTATCAACAAAGGAATCTGATAACGATGAACATGCAAAGGTCCGTTTCAATCGAAACGGACCTTTTTTGTTGTATCGGTAGAAATCAAAGGATCGTAGGAAGAACACTTTTCTCAATAAACTCAACACGGTCGAAGATCCTTGGTTTTAAGAGACTCGTGACACCTACAGAAACGTTTATCTCTTTATTCGTATAGATAATGTTACCGCCGTCACCTATAGCAGCGTATACTTCCCTATCCTTAAACGGCTTATACCAAAGATAACCATACTCCATATATCCGAACATCTTACCAAGTTGAATGTATGGAGTTGTCATCTTATTTATCCAATCGGATGAAATAATCTTCTTACCCTCGTATCGACCTTCGTTATTTATAAGTGTTCCAAGCTTAGCAAGAGACTTAGCTGATATACAAAGACCCCATCCTGCAGTAATACTTCCCTTAGGATCTGTATACCACTCATTTATGCGTGGAGACTTACTCATCACATAATTGAGCTGATCATCTTTATCGCTTGCACCATGATCAATATGAGTCGGGATATCCATAGGTTCGAAGAGATATTTATTGGCAAGGTCAAGGCCCTTCATTCCGGAAGAATTCTCGATAATTCCAGTTAGTATCTGAATACCAAGGTTAGCGTACTTAAACTCACCCGTGATACCTGAACGTCCACCAAGAAGATCCAGGGCAGCCAATGTCCAATCAGGAGATGTACAGACCTTTTTCCATGGTTCAGAACGATATTTGTATGGTGCAGTCATAGTAAGTAAGTGCTTTAGTGTGACATCATATATTGTCTTCTCGCCTCTTTTGACCTGATATCCCCCGAAAAAGTCCAGGACTTTCTGATCAGTATCGTGTATGAAACCCTTATCCATAGCAATACCAGTTAGAAGCGACATAACACCCTTTGTAACTGACATAACATGCGCGGCATCATCAGTCCTAAATCCGCGCCAGTTATCTTCATAGATACATTTACCGTCTTTGATCGCATAGATCTGACATATATTACTCTCGTTTCCCGTGCTTACTTCTATCTGTCTGTGTAAACTCTCTCTTGTCATATTAGTTCCTCTCAAAAGAATGATTGGACGTCCTAAAAACTAGGTTAAGTTAATTAAAAATTATATTCAAGTATTTTTTTCAGATAAAAAAATAGTCAAAAAAGTGATGACATTTAATGTTTATTTCTTCCTTTTTTACAAGCGCTTTTAAGCCGAAAACTATGCTAGTATCTTCCCATGAGTAAGAACAAGTTCGAGATAGACATGCTTAACGGCAGCATTATGCCTAAGCTCATATCTTTTGCTCTTCCCCTGATGCTTTCAAGCATACTTCAACTCTTGTTTAATACGGTTGATGTAATTACTGTCGGAAACTTCACTGGTGAAGAAGCACTTGCAGCAGTAGGTTCAACTACGGCTCTTATCAATATGCTCATAAATCTGTTTACAGGTATCTCTATTGGAAGCAATGTTCTGGCAGCAAGATACTTCGCTACTAAGATGGATAAAGAGATGTCAGAGACTGTTCATACATCAGTTGCTTTCGCGATCATAAGCGGTATATTGATGTCGATCATCGGTATCGTCCTAGCAAGGCCCTTATTGTTATTGATGGATACACCTGACAATGTTATTTCTCAATCAGTTCTTTATATGAGGATCTACTTTATCGGTATGCCGTTCTTCATGCTCTACACTTATTGTGCAGCGATCTTAAGAGCTATCGGAGATACAAAAAGACCTCTTATCTTTCTTTTTATATCCGGATTATTAAATACAGGACTAAACTTGCTTCTTGTTATCGGATTTGATATGGGAGTTGCAGGTGTAGCGATTGCCACTGTTGCATCTCAGTTACTGTCATGCATTCTCGTTGTGATCTGCCTTGTTAAGACTGAAGCCGTTTATAAGCTTGATCTCAAGAAACTTAAGATCAATGGACATCACCTTCTTACGATGTTCAAGGTCGGAATACCTGCAGGCGTACAAGGAACAGTCATTAACTTCTCTAACGTGCTTCTTCAATCTTCCGTTAATGATTTCGGTTCTAATGCTATGGCAGGATATACATCAGCCAATAATGTTCTCGGATATCTGTTCGTATCGATCAACTCGATATCACAGGCATGCATGAGCTTCACGAGTCAGAATTACAGCGTCAGAAAGTTCAAGAGAATGAAGCGAGTACTTAAAGATTGCGTGATCCTTGATATCATTGTCGCAGGTGTTCTTGGCGGACTTGCTTTCCTGTTCGGTTCTCAGATACTTCGAATATTCACCAATAAACAGGAAGTAATCAAGTATGGTCTTGAGATCCTTACAATAACTTCTGTTACATATGTCATATGCGGATTTATGGATCTTATCCCTGGAGCTTTAAGAGGAATGGGATATTCATCGATCCCTATGATCTTTTCGATAATCGGAACGGTCGGAACAAGAATAGTATGGATATATGGTCTGTTCCCGCATAATCGCACTCTGAAATTCCTGTTCGTATCCTACCCTGCTTCATGGATCCTTACTGTTATGATGCAACTTACTTATTACATCATTGCCCTAAGGATCACCAAAAGAAAATACGGCAACGGAGTAGTTTGATCACTTTATTATCGCGTTTCTCATCGGTCTCATCGTGATGTCGAATACATCAACATTATCAGGTCTTGAAATAGCGAATTCCAACGCTTCAGCAACATCAGAAGGTTCCAATACTAAGTCTTTATCAACTCCAAAGTCAGCATTCCTGTAAAGAGCAGTATCTGTAAGATCAGGAGAT
>JAGCGE010000005.1 GCA_017649745.1 Clostridiales bacterium
CCTCTTCCGGGTATTCTTATGAAGATAGTAGACAGGGATTCGCAGATGGAACTTATGCCGGGACAGCAAGGCGAGATATGTATCAACTCCAGATCTGTGATATCCAAGGTAGTTATCGATGACAAGATGACAGAAAAAGTCCTTCGTAAGCACAGGGACGGAAGATACTGGGTGCACACAGGCGATATTGGTCATATGGATGATGACGGGTTCTTCTATTTTGATTATTCTCTTAAGAGATGCGCAAAGGTCGAAGGTATGTCAGTATCTCTCAAGACAGTTGAAGATGCGATCAAGAAGATCGATGGTGTAGAAGATGTCTGCGTAGTTATCTACGTAGAGCCTGACGGAGTCAACAGGCTTATCGCAGTCGTTGTTCCGTATGAAAGATATCTGTTTGACAATGATGAACTCATCTCGCTTAAGAACAGACTCGATGTCGAGTGTAGCATGATGCTCCTAAGAGAGATGAGACCTTCTGAAATAGAGTACAGAGCTTCGCTTCCTAAGACCGATTCAGGCATTGATTTTAATAAGGTACTTGAAGAAATTATTGAAAATAGAAAAGCTTAATATGCTAATTGATTCTTTAAATTTCTTATGAATAGTGATAATGTTTACATGCATTTTCATGTGCATTGTTAAAAGAATAAGGGAGGCAACATTATGAAAAAGCTTGCAATCAGGACTTTAGCATTGCTCGTCATCTTTACGATGATGGCTTCTATGGTCACCTCATGTTCTTCTATCAAAGAAAAATTCTCATTTTTGAATGAAACAAGAGAAGAGCACGAGAGTAAAAAGAAAAAGGATAAAAAGCATCGCGACGATGACGATGACGAGGAAGAGACAGAGGCTACTGAGGAGACTGAGGAAACCGAAGAGACTCAGGAAACAGAGGAACCAGATCCTACTGATACTCCTGCTCCTACAATGGCTCCGATCAATTCAGAATATGCTGATCCGAGCAACCTCGTTTTCCCGGACGAGCCTTATGATTACAACAAGGTTCATCCAAAGCATGAGCCGGGTTCTCTCAATGGAAAAGAAGCAAAAGAGGAACTCTATGACATCGAGCATGAGTATATCGAGTATATGCTCGACGGAAGCTACATCGATACAGTTATCGAGTTCTACGATTATGAAGATCTCGGCTATTCTTATGACAACGTATCTATGGGTGATGTAAGCGTTGATACTTCAGAAGATATGAAAGTTTCTCAGGAGTTTATCGACAGACTCCTCGCAATCGATTTTGAGGACCTCGATGAGAATGACAGGATCTTCTATGACAAGATCCTCTATGATCTTGAAGAACAAGTTTATCTCGATCAGTATCCTGGATTCCAGTATCTTACACCTGTCTTCAATTCACTTACGAGCCAGCAGTGTAATCTCTTCTTTGTTGTTGATATCGTTTCTTTCAAGAATAAGCAGGAAGCTGAGGATTATATCCTTCTTATGAAAGATATCGACAGATATTATGATCAGCTCTGCGAATTCGAAGAAGCAAGAGTTTCTTTAGGTTACTATCTCTCACCGGATGCTTACGAAGATATTGCAAAGACATTCGATGATCTTGTAGCTATGGAAGAGGATTGCTTCCTTTATGAGTCATACAGAGCAAGACTTGATGAAGTAGATGAGCTCACAGATGATGAGAAAGAAGCATTGAGTGCTGAGCACGATCAGGTCATGAAAGAGATCGTATTCCCTGAGTTTAAGGAATGTGCTTCTCGTATGCGTGCCATAGGCGCATCTATCAAGAATGACAACTATAGCGGTATCGGTACTTACGAGCACGGAACAGATTATTATGAAGCTATCGTAAGAAAGGATACAAACTCTCAGACAACACCTGACGAAGCTGCTGCATATTGTGATGAATATCTTAAGCAGTGCTATGTTGATATCCTTACCGGTTACATGAATGGTGATTACTCTGATGATCACGATTATACAAAGGGTGATATGCAGGAGAACCTTGATTATCTGTACGGTCAGATCTTTGAATATTTCCCTGAGATCCCTGATCACGAATACGTATTCAAGGAAGTTCCGGAAGCTTTTAGAGACAGCTTTAGTCCGGCTGCTTTCCTTGCTTATCATATCGACAGATACGATTCTAATCTTCTTCTTGTAAACTCTGCAAAATACAGCGGAGATTTCGGTACAACAGTTGCACACGAAGCTTATCCGGGTCATATGTATCAGTCCGTTTACACAAGAAGCGTTACAGATCACCTTTATATGGTAATCTCTACACCTGACGGTTATGCAGAAGGTTGGGCTGAGTATGTTGAAGTTAACTCTCCACAATTCTTTGGTGCAAGTGAGGATGAGGTAAAGTACTTCAAGCAGGAAACACTTTTCAATACTCTCCTCATGGCAAGGATCGACCTTGGTTGTAACTATGAAGGTTGGACATGTGAAGAAGCTTGCGACTACATTAACGACATCCTTGATGAAGCAGTTGTTGAAGTAGTAGGTAAGAGCATGGGCATGGATATCCTTACACCTGACGCTATCATGGATGCTTACCTGCTGGTAGCTAACGATCCTGGATATGCAGTTCACTATGGTATCGGTTATATCGTTCTTACAAATACACTTGATGAGATCCAGGAACTCGATCCTTCAATGTCCAAGAAAGAACTCCACAAGCTTTTCCTTGATTGCCAGACAGCTCCATTCGAGCAGATTTTGGAAACAGCTAAGAGAAAGCTCGGTAAATAATCGTAAAAACTGAGTAGTTAGCACGGCACAAGTCCCTGAAAACAGGCGCTTGTGCCGTTTTTGTTATTTATTACAAAAAAACTGAAAAAAATATTTGTGTAAAATTTCATTGTGTTATAATGGTTATGAAAATTGATTCGGAGGAGTTTTCAATGGCCAAGATAACTCGTCTCGCAAGCACACTTATCGCGAGATATTACCCCTCAAAGACATATACAGACGCCTTCTACATGGATGGTCGTCTTTTTGGTAAAAGAGAAGTCAGAAACGCAGATATTACAATGGATAAGGAAGAGAAAGGTTTCTTCTTTTCCGTGTTTTCTCACCCTACAATTGCAGGATATGAACCGGGTATGATCCCACCTTATGAGCCACAGCTTCGAGGCATCTGTAACGAAGTAAAGTTCGGAAGAAAGCCGATCGATGCTATGATCTCAGGTTTCCTAACTACAGCAGTTGATATTACTGGTAAGATGAAGCTTCAGGACCAGGACAGCAGAGCACCTTATTTTGCAGGTATCATTGTCCACGATTCTGAAGCATTTGCTGTTACTATCGGTAGCGGTCTTGCTTTCTTGTATAGAAATGACACTTTGTATCCTTTGACGGATGCAGGTATTCCAATGGAGAACCTTGATGCATTCGGAAATCGCGTAGGAGATTTCTATAATTTCGTATCTTCTAAGACTGCGAATGCTTTGTGGTCCAATATCACAACACTTTCAGTCGATGACTGTATCATTCTCTGTAACAAGGCTGTTTACGATGCATTGGGTCAAAGAGAATTGCTGAGAATTCTCGATGAAGCAGATGACCAGTGCGATGCAGCCGGAACTGTTATGACACAGGCTGCTGCTAATATGCCTAACGTTCCAATGCAGTTCTCTATCTCCTTTGTTGAGAGCATTACTGCAGATGAGAAGAAGGGTCTTTTCGGATTCAGAAAGAAGAATAAGGAAGAAGATACTTCCAACATGAGCATAGAGTCTACTGTTGAAGGCGGTACGATCGGTGCTGCTGCAGAGGCTATCGCAGGTGCAGGATTTGTATCTGGTATTACTGCTACAACCGAGGCAACAGCTGCTGCATCAGAGGCAGTTGCTTTTGGTGACGGTGCAGAGGAGATGCCTAAGAATGCTGTTATTCCTGATCTGGATGAAGTCAGCTTCTCGAAGTTTGTCGTACCTGAGGAACCGGAACTTTCTGTAAATGAGGAGAAGGTTGAATTCCTTGATTCATCCGTTGCGGTTCCTGATGTAGAAGAGATCCCTGCAGAAAAGATCATGAAGAGTCTTGTAGGTGAGATGAATGCTTCAAAGCAGGAAGGATTGAATATCCAGAAGGCTGCTGAGGAAGAAGCTAAGAAATCTCTTGAAGTAAAACAACCGGAAGAGAATGTTCCTGAGACAGGAGCGAAGATCGAAGAAGGAGCAACACTTACACCTCAGTCTGCAGATATTCCTTCAGATTCTCCTTTCGTTGCTGCATTTAACCCATTTACTTCAGCTCCTGCTGAGGTGAAGGAATCAGAGATGGAAACAGTATCAGAGACTCCTGTTGAGCTTGATACTGATGACAGCATGATGGATACAAAGACAGTAAGTTCTTTCGATTCGCTCTTTGCTAATCAGGTGCAGAAGGATTCCGGTATCGCAAGTGACGGAATAATCGCTGCAGCCCTTAAGGAGCTTAAGGAAGAAAGTGATGCTGAAGCTGCTGTCGAAGAAACTAAAGAAATTACAGAGGTTAAGGAAGAAGTTAAGGAAGAGGCTAAACCTGAGGTTAAGCCGGAGCCTTCAATGCCTGTAACCGTTAATGATGATGAGATCGTGTTCTCTTCAGGAGAAAAGGTTGAATCATTTGAGGAAGAGAAAAAGGAAGAGAAGCCGTTTGATCCATACAGTGTAGGTAATACAGATGATATAGCTAATGCTAAGCCTGTCGTATTCCCAACGTCTGGTTTTGGCGGTTTTGAATTGGATGAGAAAGACAAAAGTGAATCTGGAGGTGATTCTGTCATGACTGAAAACGAGAGACCTGTTAATGAGCCTTCGTTCGACTGGAAAGAAGAAGGCGTTCCGACTGAGCCTCTGGCGGATGAAGTCCCTGTTCCTGAGTTCGATATGAACCCTGAAAAGACGACTGTTAATCCGGTAGAGAATGTAAGTTTCCCGTTGTCTGAACAGGAAGCACCTGCACCTGCTGTACCAGATGAGGTTGAACCGGCACCTGTAACAGGTTCTGATTTTGTAATCCCATTTGAGAATGCAGTTATCGCTGAACCGGAAGCAACAACAAATGTACAAAATGATGTACCGGATATGCCTGTATACGGAAGCCAGTCATTCGACGTTCCTACATACGCTGTTAATTCCGAGCAGGAAGCTACAGATACTGCAGCACCTGCATATGAAGTAGGTTCATACGAAGATAATGAGGATATGGCTCCTGAACAGGCTCCATATCAGTCATACGGTAGTGAATCATTCGAGCCTGAAGAGGCAGATGATTCAGCTTATGAACAGCCATATGAGATCACAGATGATGTTCAGGAATATGCACAGCAGGAATATGCTGCTCAGCCTGGATATGATCAGCAGTATGATCAGCAGTATGATCAGCCATATGAGCAGCCTCAGCAGTATGAGGAAGCTCCTCAGTATGAGACACCTGATGCATTCTCTGATCCTAACATCGGTGCTCAGGAATCATATGAGAATGGCGCATATACAGAGCCTGCAGGCTATGATTACAGTGCTGCCGCTGCAACAACTGCTGCTGCAGACGCTACAGAAGCAGCTGCAGGAGACGAGTGGATCAACAGTATTCTTGGACTTGATGATAATGGCGTAGACACAGCTGCTACACCATATAATTCTCAGCCTTCACCAGCTCCACAGCGTCCGGGCGGATCACCAAGACCAAGGCCACAGCAGAAAGGTCCAAATCCTAACGGAGGAGCTCCAAGAAGACCTTCAGGTCAGGGACGTCCTGCTACACAGGGTTCCGGTAACAGAGGCGGTGGCGGAAACAACAACAGACCGTTCCGCTTGAGCAGAAATGGCGCTATCTTCCTTGTATTTGTCGGCGTACTCTTTATAGCACTTATCGTTATCATTTCTCTTATCGTTAAGTCATGCAGTTCTAAGGACAAGAAACCTGAAGAGACAAAGACAACTGAGACAACAGTTGAGTCAGTTGTTGAGATCACGACACCTACAGAGTCTGTTGATGCAAATGCTCCTATCGGTGTATTCGTATTCTCCAGCCACACAGGTTACAGAACATGGTGGGATCTCTTTAAGCAGTCTTATAACATCGAGATCGAAGGCGATACAGATGCTAGAGTTGCTATCGTAAGACAGTTCAACGGCGCAGCAGCTGACTATATGCCATCAGAAGGCGACAGGCTCTTACTTCCACCTCTTGCAATGATCAACGGTTCAGTGCCTGTTCCTGGTGCTGAAGCTACAGGGGAGACAACTGCAGATGGTGCTACCGGTGAAGTAGAAGGTACTCCTTCAGTTTCAGAAGGCGGAGCCGATACAGCTTCAACTTAATAGCTTATGAGATGATCAGCGTCTCGGTACTGAAGTGCCGGGACGCTTTTTTATGGTGTTTTCGAGCATAAGTAAAAATCATTGTTCAAAATATATATAAAAATAGGGGAGAACAATACTAATTTCGTCTTCAAAGGTCTTAGTTGAGTGTTTCAAAAAAGTCTTAGTGCGTGTAGAATAACATAGATGTGCTTTGCATAAATCTAATCGACTCTGTAGTGTCGTTAAAAGTGAGGAAATCATGCATAAAAGATTGTACATTCCGGGACCAGTCGAAGTAAGACAGGATGTTTTGGATCAGATGGCAAGACCAATGATCGGTCACAGAACAAAAGATGCATCTGCTTTGCAGCAGAGTATCTCAGAGAAGCTCCAGAAGGTTATGGGGACAAAGAACACTATCGTTCTCTCAACTTCATCAGGAAGCGGTCTCATGGAAGGTGCAGTTCGATGTTTCACTAAGAACAGATGTGCAGTATTCTCAATCGGAGCTTTCGGTAAGAGATGGTACAAGATGTGCCAGGCTAACGGAGTACCTGCTGATATTTTCGAGTCAGAGCTCGGACAGCCTACAACTCCTGAGATGGTAGATGAGGTTCTTTCCACAGGAAAGTATGACTGCATCACTATCACACATAACGAGACTTCAACAGGCGTTCATAACCCGCTCAAGGCTATCATGGACGTTGTTAAAGCTAAATATCCAGACGTTATCACATGCGTAGATACAGTTTCATCTATGGCTGGTGACTATATCCCAGTTGATGAGCTCGGACTTGATGTCTGCATCACATCTACACAGAAGTGTTTAGGACTTCCTCCGGGAATGGCTATCGCTTCAGTAAGCGACAGAGCAGTTGAGAAGGCTAAGACGATCGAGAACAGAGGTCTTTATTTCGACTATGTTGAGCTCGTAAAGTTCGTTAAGGAGAAGCCTTTCCAGTATCCTTCAACACCTTCACTCTCACACATGTATGCTCTTGATTATCAGCTTACAAAGATCTTGAACGAAGGCGTTGAGAACAGATATAAGAGACATTGCGAGATGGCTGAGGTAGTAAGAGAGTGGGCAAGAAAGAATTGCGCTGTTTACTCCAATCCTGATCATCTCTCAGTAACAGTAACATGTATCACTAACACAACAGGCATCCCATTCGCTGAGCTTAACAAGGCTATGGGCGAGAAGGGCTACCTCATCAGCAACGGTTACGGTGATCTTAAGGATAAGACATTCAGAATCGCTCACATGGCTGATACAACAATGGACGAGATCAACACACTTCTTAAGGATCTCGAAGAAACAATCGCAGAACTTAAAAGCAAGCAATAATGCTTTTCGAAAAGACGGAGGACTATCATGAAAATTTTGGTAACAGAGAGCATCGCTAAGGATGCCATCCAGTATTTGAAGGATCAGGGTTTTGAGGTTGAAGAATACCTCGGCCATAAGCAGGAAGAGATCGAGCAGTACATCAAGGGATTTGATGCTTTGATCGTTCGTTCCGCTACTAAAGTCAACGAAGCTTTGCTTGCTAACGCTGACTGCCTTAAGGTAGTAGGTCGTGCAGGTAACGGTATCGACAACATCGATGTTAAGGCTTGTACAGCTAAGGGTGTTGTAGCAGTTAACACACCAACTGCTAATCTCATGGCAGCAGGTGAGCTCGCAGTAGCTCATGCATTCGCTATCTTCAGAAACATCTGCGCTGCTAACCACGGTGTACACACAGACGATTTCAGAAGAGGAAACTGGATCGGTAATGAGCTCGAGGGTAAGACAGCTGGTATCATCGGTCTCGGCCGTATCGGTTCCATCGTAGCTAGAAAGCTCAAGGGTATTGGAATGACAGTTATCGCATACGATCCACATATCCCACAGGAGAAGTTCGATTCTTGCGGTGTTAGAAGATGCAAGGAACTTGATGATCTTCTTAAGGAAGCTGATCTCATCACTATCCACACACCTAAGAATAAAGAAACATACAATATCATTGCTAAGGAGCAGCTCGACAAGTGTAAGGACGGCGTTAGGATCGTTAACGCAGCTCGTGGTGGTCTCATCAACGAGGCTGACCTTGCTGAAGCTCTTAAGAGCGGTAAGGTCGCAGCAGCAGCTATCGACGTATTCGACGTAGAGCCTTCCTACAACAAGGAGCCGGGTTCACAGAACTTCAAGAACGTTCTTATCGATGCTCCTAACTGCACAATTACACCTCACCTCGGTGCTTCTACATTCGAGGCTAACCACAACGTTGGTGCTCAGGTAACAGAGCTCGTTGCTAAGGTATTGAAGGGTGAACTCGTTGCAGCTATCAACATGCCAACATTCAGCGGTGACATGGCTACTATCAAGCCATACACAGCTCTTGCAGAAAAGCTCGGTAAGCTCTACTTCCAGGCTGAGAAGACACCTGTTAAGAAGGTTGAAGTTACATACATCGGCGAGCTCGCTTCACAGGATACAGGTCTTATCACATTGAGCCTTCTTAAGGGTATGCTCGTAGGAATGGGTAACATCCACGTTTCTTACGTAAATACAGAGGCTGCTATCAATGAGTGCGGTATCGAAGTAATTGAGAACAAAGAGTCTAAGGTTACTAAGTACAACAACCTCATCAATGTTAAGTTCTACACAGATGACAATCGTGTTCTCGAACTCGACGGTACAGTATTCGGTAAGGATACACTCGTTCTCGTTACATTCTTCGGTTATGAGATGAATGTTGAGATCACAGATACTATCATCGCTATGCAGAATGATGATGTTCCTGGTGTTATCGGTAAGATCGCTACGATCCTTGGTAACCACAACATCAACATCGCTAGCATGCACTGGGGTAGAAAGAACGACAGCGGAGAGAAGAAGAAGGCTCAGTCCTTCGTTGCTACAGAGCAGAAGATCCCTGCTGAGATTATCGATGAACTCTCTAAGGTTGATTGCATCAACAGAATCTCTCTCCTTGAGTTTGATGATTGATCATTAATTTAATGAATAACGAGATGAGGATGTCTCAATGGGACGTCCTCATTTTTTCGCGATTCTTTTCGAAAAAGTGTAATTATCGTGGGAGTAATGGGTAGTATATTGGTGAGGGAGGTAAGAAATGGACGACCAGCAGATCATAAGACTATTTAATGAAAGATCCGAAGAGGCGATCGCTGCTACAAAAGAAAAGTACGGCAACATCCTCGGAAAGATCGCTAGAAATGTTCTGGGGAACAGTGATGACGCGGAAGAGTGCGTGAATGACGCGTATCTTGCACTTTGGAATTCCATTCCGCCACAGTCACCAGATCCGTTAGGCGCATATGCATGCAAGGTCGCCAAGAATATCTCACTCAAGAAATTCAGGCACAATTCCGCAGAGAAAAGAAATACGTATTACGATGCATCGTTCGATGAACTTGCGGATTGTCTTATAAGTAATGATTCGGTCGATGACGGAGTCAATGAGAAGGAACTTAAGGAAGCGATAGACAGGTTTCTCGGAAAGATCAAGAAGGTCGACAGGATACTCTTTGTAAAGCGATACTGGTTCGCTCAGGAGATATCGCAGATAGCAGAAGAAACAGGCTATGGTGCGAATTATATCAATGTCCACCTTCACAGGACACGCGAGAAACTGAAGGCCTTTTTGATAAAGGAGAATCTATATGAATAGAAAAAAACTGGAATTGGCTGTTAACGATATTAATGACAGTTATATCGAAGAAGCACTTACTTTTAAGAAAGCATCGATAACACCGCTTAAGAGAATTCCAAGCATCGCTGCTGTTGCGATCGCAGTTATCTTGATCGGAACTGTCGGTACGGTTGCTGTAGTGCGTGGTCGTGAAATGAGGAAAGTTACGGTTGGAACAGATACGATAAGTGTCGGAACAAAATCATCGCACCTGGATGAAACAGTAGAAACTAATGTAGAAATTAATTTTGACCAGCCTGATGAAATAATAGCAGGTGATGAGAAAGTCAACTGGGTAACAAAGAAAATAACAACGAGAGATGATTATACAGAAGAGGTCTTTTGTTATGACGATATTTCGAAAGCTTTAACAGATTATAAAGCTCCGTTTTACTTGGATTACGTTTTGGGAGAGTTGGTAACGGCCGAGGTTACGAAGTATTTTGACGATGAATGGAAATTTATGAATAAAAATCTCACGATCCAATTCTTTTATGATGGTGGAACTGTATATATACAAGATACTAATCAGGAAATAAATTATTTGGAAATAGGACTTATTGGAGAGACAACTAATGCAAGGGAATATACAAATGCCAACGGACTTACATTCACGATCGTTGATGATTCAGGAACTGAATCGATGAGTTATGTATTGATCTCTTCTGATAACCACAGCGGATTTATATTGTTCATTGACATGGATGACGCTCATATTCATGAGGTCCTGGATCTTATTTCGCTGGAATAAAACTGATTCGACAAAAGTGCCGCTTTTCGAAAATTGCTCGAAAAGCGGTGCTTTTTTTATTCATTTTTTGACAATTGTTGATAATGCTTGAAAAAACTTGATAAAAACTTGCATTAATCCGAGTGTTCATATAGAATACACCTAGTTAAAAATTGTGTCTGTTTGGGCATGGGTATGAAGTCAGAGGTATTGCAGGGGTGTGATACCTCGTTTTTTAATTATCGGAGAAAACACATGAGATTTCATTTCACGAACAAAAAAGGTTGGATGAACGATCCTAATGGTCTTATCTTCTTTAATGGAAAATATCATGCGTTTTTCCAGCACTATCCGCATGCTCCACATTGGGGACAGATGCACTGGGGTCATGCAATAAGCGATGATCTTATCAATTGGGAAGAAAAGGATATCGCATTGTATCCTGATAAACCGTATGAAGATGACGGCGGTTGTTTTTCAGGCTCTGCGATCGTAAAGGACGGTGTCTTATATCTGTTCTATACATCAGTATCCCATGAACTTGGCCAGACCGTATCGATCGCTACGTCAGTCGATGGTGAGGTTTTCGAGAAGTATGAAGGAAATCCAATTATAAAGTCGCCGTTAAGATCATCTAAGGACTTTAGAGATCCGAAGGTGTTTAAGTTTAACGGAGCATATAAGCTTGTTATAGGAGCAGGGGAGCAGAATATCGGTAAGCTCTTATTGTTCTCTTCTGAAGATCTGATCAACTGGAGTTATGATGGTGAACTCTTATCTGATCTCATGTTCGGACCATGCATCGAATGTCCGGATCTTTTTAAACTGGAAGACAGATTCGTATTGATGTTCTCTTCGATCAAAGCACTTCCTCACAGAGTCAATTTCTCCGTAGGAAGATTCGATGGCGAGAAGTTTTATCCTGATAACGAGGAGGAGCCGTTCTTCGCATTAGAGTCAGGTCCTGATTTCTATGCTCCGCAGACTTTCGCTGCTCCTGACGGTAAGCGAATAATAATAGGATGGATGTATAACTGGTCAAGAACTATTCCTGTCGGAAGGACACAGGTCGGTGCGTTTACGATCCCAAGAGAACTCACATTCAATAAAGATAACAGGCTTGTCATGAGACCAATAAAACAGGTAATGCCTTACATAAAAAAAGAAAGTCCGTTCGTATCTTACAACGACGGACTTCTAAGGATTCAATTTGACGGAAGGACAATACTCAGAAAGCAATTGTCCGGAGAACCCGAAACCGAGATACTCGAAGATTCGGGTGTGGTGGAAGTGTTCCTCAATGGAGGAACAGATGTGATCACCACATATATCTGTTGATTATTATTTTCTTTCGGTAAAGAGAGACTTGTCAGCTTTTCCTGTAGCGATCGTATTATCTACCCAAAGCTTAAGGGAAGCGATAGCGGAAGACATCTGTTCAAGAGTCTTCTGGATCTCCATGAACTCACGTGATTCTTCTCTTGTGATCTCGCCGTCAACAGCGATCTCAATAAGACGTTCCTTATCCTTATACAATCTGTTAAGAGTGGATACCATCTCGAGAGTGATCTGGGAAAGTTCCTTAACTTCGATCTCAGGAACTGACTTGATTCCGATAGGGCATTCATGAGAACAGAAGTAATTGCAAAGAGAAGGATTCTTATAACACTCAGCCATAGCTACTATCTCATCAGGATGAGGATAAGACTTCTCGCTCTCGATCTTTTCGATTCTGTCAGCAGAGATGAATTTAAGCTCCATAGATGCCTTTTCTCTTGTGAGATTGACATTCTCGCGGCTTAACTGATAAACGTTCTTGTTTTCTTTGATTGATTTTCTTCCCATCTTGTTCTCCGTTCCGTTGTAAGTCGATTTGATGGCGAAATAGAACTGTCTAATTCGAAAATGATTCCATTTACACCCACTATCACTAATTATAAACTAATAAACGAAAATCACAAGAAAAACATGACATAGAAGTAATTTGTAAAGAACTGTCTCGTCCTTACGGGGCAGTTCTTGATTTAAGCCATTCTTGTGTTAGCATATTCACAGAATGAGAAAGAGGTATTTTAGATGGTTTCTTTTGAAGACAATCTGATGTTCAAGGAAGCTTCTTCGGCTAAACATAAGTTTAAGCCGATAATTGTTCTTCTCATCTTTGCACTTGTTTTCGAAGTTTCATCGATCATTACAAATATTATCTGTTTCCCGTCTATGCTTGTTTGGGGCGCGAATGAGCTTCAGGAGCAGATGAAATCTTTCGATACTGATCCTAATGATTTTTTTGGTCTCTATTCTCAGATAATGAGCAGCATGCCGTATTATGTTACATTGTTCATGTTGCTTGGAACTATTGGTCAGATAATAGCTCCTATCATATATGTAACTAAGATCGAGAAAAGGTCTCTCGGATCAATGGGATTTTTCAAAAAGAATTTCTTTGGCAGATATGGATTCGGATATGCTTTTGGAGCATTGGTGATCCTTGCGATAGGACTCATTTCATTTGCTATTGGTATTACAGATATAAGTGTATCGGATACCATTAATCCCGTGATATTTCTGTTCTTCTTAGGATACCTGATACAGGGAACCGCAGAAGAAGTTATGTGTCGAGGTTTTCTTATGATCTCGCTTCGTAATTCTATGAAGAATAAGCACAGAACTTTGTGGTCTTTGATCATATCTGCGTTGGTCTTCGCACTTCTTCATAGTCTGAATCCTGGCATTACTGTGACCGCAATGTTAAATCTTTTTGTTTCTGGTCTGTTTCTTGGACTATTAGTACTAAGATATGATAATATATGGACTGCGTGTGCAGCACATTCAGCATGGAATTTCTTCCAAGGTCATGTGCTGGGATCGCAGGTCAGCGGATTAGGTCAGACATTTTCTTTCTTTACCAGTGAGCCTAAGGGGGCTGAACTCCTGACAGGCGGTTCATTTGGTTTTGAGGGAGGATTGATCCTAACTGGTGTTGTTTTATTAGCTTGCATTCTCCTCGTGTTTATACCGAGAAGAAGAAAAGCTTAAAAATATGGAGGGATTAAACATGTTTTGTGAAAATTGTGGAAAGCTTCTCGCAGATGGAACTAAGTTTTGCGAGAATTGCGGTACTCCGGTAGTTGCTAGTGAACCGGAAGTTAAGGATGCTGCCGAGCAGGTAACACCTTCGGTATTGGCTATGTCAGCTGAGCCTGTTTCATCTGATCTTGATGAGGTCAAGGCTAAGGCTCAGGAGACTCAGGCTAAGCAGGATGCACAGCCGGCTCAACCAGTTATTGTTCAGCCTGTACAGCCACAGCCAATTCAGCAGCCGATACAGCAGCCAACATACCAGCAGCCGGTACAGCCACAGGTAGGTTATCAGCAGCCAATGCAGCCAACATACCAGCAGCCTTCTTATCAGCAGACATCATATCAGTCACAGCCTGCTTATCAGACATCTGCTACTGCTATGGCTTCGAATGATGGTAAGGGCGGTGCGATCGCGGCTACAGTATTAGGTGGTGTAAGTATCTTCTTTGATCTTATTTTCTACACAGCTCCGCTTGGTATGATCCTTGGTATCATTGGTCTTATTCTTTCTCTTATGTCAAGAAAGAAGGGATACAAGCACGGTTGTAGTACACCAGGTTTGATCTTAAGTATTGTAGGTCTTGCTATTGGTGCTCTCTTGTCACTTATTTTCTTTATCGTAATTATTGCTGCAATTGCTGATTCACTTTGATCTTGATTTGAAAGGATATTTATCGTGAGCGATATTAAAGATCCGACAAAAGAAGTATCTAAAGAACTTATAGGCATGAGTAAGGAGGAAGCTCTAAAGTATATAGAGCTTCCTTTTGATGCTAATGATTATGAGATCGATGATAAATTCTGGCAGCTTTCGAAGCGACTCAGAACGATAAAGGATGAGCCTGAAAGAAAGCAGAAGATGGTAGATCTTTCGTACGTTTACGATGTTGCTACTGGAAAAGAAGAGGCAAGACTCAAGGCACTACAGGAACATGATGCAGCTCCTAAGTTTTTGGGAAAGACCAAAGCTGAATGGAAGAACTATGTTTTCTATTCCTGGTATAAGTATCTTATCGGTGTTGTCATAATCGTTGTAGCAGTTATCCTTGTTAAACAGATATTCTTTACGCCTGACGAAGATGTTGCAGTTCTTTCTGTCGGTCACTTTAATGTTGATGTCGAGGTCATGGAAGCTAAGCTTCTTGAAGCAGGATTTGAGCATCCATATGTTACCTGCGTAGATCTTGCAGTCTCTAATGACCAGAATCAGACAACTACATCATATGCTGAATCTTCCGCGACGGTATTGTTCCTTTCTGAACCTGAACTCGTTGTGATGGATGAGGCAACAGTATTCTATTTCTATGGAAATCTTGGCGATATGTCCGCTTATTATGAAGACCTTAAACTAGAACTTTCTGATGAGGTATTAAATAAGATAACACCGATCTATTTCAGTGAGTATGAGGCAGTGAAGTTGTCTATCGATTATCAGGAGAAACTTGGTTCTACGGAGATAGATTATTCTGATCTTGAAACTGCTGACAGGTCTAAGGTCCTTATAGGTCTTGAGATCAAGGATAAAGAGCTCATCAATAAGCTCGGATATACAAATCTATGGCCTGAATCTGAGGATACTCTTGTTTTCTGCTTTGGTAACAAGGGCGATAATATGGACCCTTCGAAAAGTTTTCTCACTTCTATATTGAAAGAAGTTTCTTAAGTCCGTTAAGCTCATCTTCGGTGAGCTTTTCTAATATTCCTTCTTCTTCATTTACCTGGATATTTCCGATCTTTATCCTTTTTAATGTGATAACGGATCTTCCAAATTTTGCGACCATTCTCCTGACCTGATGAGTCTTTCCTTCGGTAAGAACAAGTTCGCAATAGTTGTCATCTTTTAAGATAAGTTTTGATGGTTTAAGGCTCACCTTTTCTTCTTTGTCGGTAAGGTCGAAACCTTCGGCAAAGATCTTTACGTGTTCTTCGGTAAAAGGTTCACCGTCATACTTAACGAGATAAGTCTTTTCGATATCGTATTTAGGGCTTGTGAGCCTGTGAGAAAGCTCACCGTCATTTGTGATGATAAGGAGACCTGTCGTATGATAATCGAGTCTTCCGACAGGACTTAACTTCTTTGTCTTATAGTTATCCGGAATGAGATCTGCAACAGTTTTAAGTCTCTTGTCTTCCATTGCCGTGAGGACACAGTCTGGTTTGTTGAGCTTAAAATACAGATTGCTGGATGTCTCTATCTGAGAATTTCCGATAGATATCTCTGATGATTCGCTCGCATTAAAACCGATATCTTTAACGACTTGTCCGTCAACCGTGACCAAGCCTTTTAAGATAAGCTTACGAACTTCGCTTCTAGTTCCGTATCCTGAATTTGCAAGTAATCTGTCGAGTCTCATGTTAGAGATTGTAGCATATGATAAACTATATAAAAATACGAAAGAACAGGTTTGATGATATGGATGAATTCGATCAGAAGTGGGAGCTTTTTGAGAAGGAGTGCAAGGATTGTAAAGACTGCGAACTCTGTGCGAAAAGAACGAATGTCGTTATCTACAGAGGTGCAAGAAAAGCGCCTTTGATGATAATCGGTGAGGCTCCGGGCGAGAGCGAGGATCTTGAGGGTAAGCCGTTTGTAGGAAGATCCGGAAAGCTTTTGCAGAATCTTATTAAGGCCTATGGCATCAAGGATTCCGACTATCATATCTGTAACATCTGTAAGTGCAGACCACCTGAGAACAGGAGACCGACGCCGACTGAGATACATGCCTGCAAGAAGCATCTTGCTAAGCAGTTCAGGCTCGTTGAACCTAAGATCATTCTCTTGTGCGGATCGACAGCCTATGAGGGATTCTTTAACGAGAAGCCGTTGATGAGTTCCGTCAGGGGAAATTTCACGACGAGGAATGGTTATGAGATCATGACCACATATCATCCGGCTTATGCTCTTCGTAATCCTAAAATGAAGATCCCTATGATGGAGGATTTCGAAAAGGTCTATAAGAGACTTGTGGAATTGTCTCTGATAGAGCCTTCGGCAGAGATAAATCCGATTAATTGAAATAATAGCAAAAGACTATTGATTTTAGTATTTCTCTTTGCTATACTTAGTGCCGTTGATTGACTCAACATTGCCGAATTGTGTAAGGGTAGCACTCCGGTTTCTGGCACCGTCTGTCTGGGTTCGAATCCTAGTTCGGCAGCCATACAACTGCAAAACTCATATGAGTTTTGCAGTTTTTTTATTATCCAAAGGACAAGACAGAGATGTCGTGTTCGAAAAAACGGTGAATTCTCAGTCTGTGACGTGTTTTTCGAGAGGAAAAGAGCGGATAATCATCATAAAAAGGAGGCAGGTTCCAAATGATTGACCAGGTAAAGATCGGAGGTTTTCTGAAAGAATTGAGGAAAGAAAAAGGAAAGACTCAGGAAGAGATCGCTTCATTACTTGGTACATCATCAAGAAGTGTTTCACGTTGGGAAAACGGAAATACTTTGCCGGATCTGGCGCTCCTTGTGGAATTGGCTGATTAATACGAAGTAGATATCAGAGAGATCATTGATGGTGAAAGGAAGGCTCAAGACGTGGATAAGGAAACGAAAGAAACATTATTGAAGATCGCTGATTATGCAGACAAGCAGAAAAAGCAGGCGATCATTCGTGCTGTCATTCTCTTCGGCTTGGAGATGATATGCTGCGGACTTACGATAGCATCAGGTTTGTTGGTGCTCAGGAGCAATGGAACGATAAGTGCAGGATACGCTGTTGTTCCGGCGTTCATAACAGTTTTCTTCTCGGTGGCATTGCTTATTAATGCGAAAAGTTATACCCGTAAAGTTACAGAGAAAAATAAGGACTAAATCTGTTGAGATATTACTAAGTTGTTGATCGGACTTTTGGTGATTTTGTAGATATTTGTTATCAAGTGAAAACAAATGAAAGTTTTGATTGACAAAGTAAAAGCGCCATAATATTATAAGCGCATGATAAATTTGGAACGCAGAAAACAGATATTAGATCTTCTCGCAGAGGTCGGTTCTATTAAGACAACCGAGCTTTCTGATCGATTGGGAGTGACCGGAGCGACCATCCGAACAGATCTTCGTGATCTTGCAAGGGAGGGCGCGATCGTCCGTTTCCACGGCGGTGTAAAGCTTCCACAGGAAAAGCATGAGCAGTTTACTGAGAACTATATGGTTAGATCCATAACTCATGTTGATGAGAAGAATGCCATCGGAAGAGTTGCTGCTGAACTTGTAGGAAGCGGTGAGACTATCTTCATGGATGCTAGTTCCACAACTTTTCATATGATCCCTTATTTGAAATATACCGATGATGTTACTGTGGTCACAAACGGTATCCATACTGCTATGGAACTTCAGCATCACAATAACTTTAAATCGATCATACTTATTGGCGGAATGTTAAGACCTCATTCAGGCGCGATCGAAGGTGTCGTCAGCCGAGAGATGGTAAACCGCTTGAGCGGAGATTACTATTTTGTATCCGGAAACGGATGTTCAGCTGATATCGGTCTTACAGGTAATAACTTTTTCGAGTTGGAACTTAAGAGAATGTGTGCTGAAAGATGTAAGCATATCGTAGCTCTTTGTGACTCGACAAAGATAGGTGCCGACTCAGCATCTGCATTTATACCTATCGAGAGGATCGACTATCTCATCACTGATTCTAAGATCAAGCAGGAAGATGTCGATAAATTCCATAATCACGGAGTAAACGTAATTATCGCAAAGTGATCACTTGTTGGAGTAGCGCTGTCTGTACTTCTTAGGTGAAGTCTGGAACTGTCTCTTAAACTGAGTGATGAAATAACTTGCATTTGAAAATCCGACATTATAAGAAATCTCGGCAACAGTGTCGTCTGTTGATACCAAAAGACGCTCTGCTTCGTGGATCCTGACAAAATTGAGATATTCTGTGAATCCCATTCCGACAGTTGCTGAGAAGTATCTTGAGAAATAGCTGTTACTCATATTTACGAGCTTAGCCATATCAGTAGCTTTGATGTTGTTGCTGTACTCGCGATTGACTACTTCAAGAACAGGTGCGAGCTTAGCAAGCTTCTCGTTTTGTGGAGAATTCTCGGTTGTGATGCTCTCCCACTTTTTCAAAATATAGAGACATACGAAAGAAAGGCTTGTCCTAATCGAAAGTCTGTAGAGCCTGTCTCTTTTCTCGTTCTCACTATGAATGGACTTGATATGCTTCGGAATGTCTGTTCCGTCGATCTCTTCAGCCTTGAAAAGGTGAGTTGTTGCCAGCATGCTCGTGTTGTTGAAAGGAAGCAGATACTTAAATTCAACAGGGGAGAGGATACCGCTGAAGATGAATGGGAGATCTACCTGAATACAAACATATTTACATCCTTTTTTTCTCTCGAAAGAGTGGACTTCGCCTGGAGCGATAACGAAAAGATCGCCTGCTACACCGATGAGTGTATTCTTGCTAATAGTGCATTTAAGCTCACCTGAAAGAACGTAGATCAATTCGAGATATGCCTGATAGTGCTCCTCGATTATCGGGCGGTGGTATCTGTCAGTCTTATCGAAATCTGAAACGAAGCAGAAAAAATCATTGTGCTTTTCTTTACGGACATTCTCATATGGAACGCCCTCTACACTGCAACTCGGAACACATACATAAGGTTCAGATATCATGCCGTCTCCTCCAAAACGTAGAACAAAATTCTGTTATAAATCCAATTTTTTACAATTTAGTAAAGAATATAACATGTTTGATTTGCATTTAATAGTGTTAAATAGTTTTCAAATGTTTCTAAATGGTAAATTTTCGCCAGATGAAAAAAACAGCGCTATTATGTATAATAATAAAATCAAGAAAGAATATGTTGTAAAGGATTAGAAGGAATGGATATTAACCCGATTGTGCTGCCAAGTTGGCTTACTGAGAAAAGTGTGTTCCAACAGGGCGTTGAACTTGTTATTGATGGCTATGCCGCTCCGAGTGCCACAATTACTTTGGAGATAGTTAAAGATCCTACTGACGGCAGAAGAGTTTCCAAACTCGATACCGAATATGGTGTTATCCTGAGTCTTGAGACAACCACATCGGGAAAAGGACGATTTGAGTTTAAGGTTCCGCCTTATAAGGCATCGACCGATACATATACATTCATTTTCACATGCTTTTCGGAAAATGTAACTATCAAGGATATTCGATGCGGAGATGTTTGGGTCTTCCTCGGTTCTGAACTTTTGTCTGTTCCGATCAAGAAGGCTAATGCTTCTGCTGCACCTATGAAGAGAAATGTCATGAGTCTCATCAGATTCCTTACTCCTCAAAGAGACGGACTTGACGATGAGAGGAAGACACTTCCGTTTGAGCCGATCAAATACTATAAGGATGCTTCCTGGATCAAGGTAACAGATACCAAGGAACTTGCATCTGTATCATCAAGTGCTTTCGCATTTGCTTATGATCTTGCTGAGCAGATTCATTATCCTGTCGGTGTAGTCGATCTGTCATACGAAGATTCAACGATCCTTTCCTGGATTTCTAAAGAGGCTATCGAGAATGAAGTCGCATTGAATGATCTTCTTGTATCTCAGGGTCTCATGATCACTCAGG
>JAGCGE010000074.1 GCA_017649745.1 Clostridiales bacterium
AACCTTTATATCACGACAGATGACGGTTCATATGGTCGCAAGGGACTTGTAACTGAAGTCATCAAGGATCTTGTCGAAAACGAAGGCAAGAAATATGATCTTTGCGTTTCGATCGGACCTATGATCATGATGAAATTCTGTGTGCTTACAACTAAGAATTACAACATCCCTACGATCGTCAGCATGAACCCTATCATGGTTGACGGAACAGGAATGTGCGGAGCTTGCAGACTTACAGTAGGTGATGAGGTTAAGTTCGCATGTATTGACGGTCCTGAGTTCGACGGATACAAAGTTAATTTCGACGAAGCTATGGATCGAATGAGATTATATAAGACCGAAGAGGGAAGAGCCCTTCTTAAACTTAAGGAAGGCGATACGCACCACGGCGGATGCGGACACTGCGGAGGTGATGAGAAATGAGTAACGAGAGAGTACCTATTAAGGAACAGGAACCTCTTATCAGAGCGAAGAATTTCGACGAGGTTTGTCTTGGATATAATGATGAGGAAGCTGCTCTTGAAGCATCAAGATGTCTTAACTGCAAAAATCCTCAGTGTGTAACAGGCTGTCCAGTTAATATCAATATTCCTGGCTTTATCTCAAGGCTTAAGGAAAACGATATCAAAGGAGCTTATGAGGTATTGACTCTTTCTAGTTCTCTTCCTGCTGTATGCGGAAGAGTATGTCCTCAAGAAACTCAGTGTGAATCTAAGTGTATAAGAGGAATAAAGGGTGAAGCTGTTGCTATCGGTAAGCTCGAAAGATATGTTGCTGACAAGGCCAGAGAAGAAGGCATTAAGCCAAGCAGGTTAGCAGAGAGTAACGGACACAAGGTTGCTATAGTTGGCGCCGGTCCGTCAGGATTAACATGCGCCGGTGATCTTGCAAAACTCGGTTATGATGTAACGATCTTTGAAGCACTTCATGAAGCAGGTGGAGTTCTTACATATGGTATCCCTGAGTTCAGACTTCCGAAGGAAAAAGTTGTAAGAGCTGAGATCGAGAACGTTAAGTCTCTCGGTGTTAAGATAGAGACTGATGTCGTTATCGGAAGATCAGTTACTATCGATGAACTTATTGAAAGCGAAGGATTCGAAGCTGTATTTATCGGTTCAGGTGCAGGTCTTCCTATGTTCATGAAGATCCCTGGTGAGAATGCCAAGGGTGTATTTTCAGCTAACGAATATCTTACAAGAAGCAATCTCATGAAAGCTTTCAGAGACGATTATGATACACCAATCTTGAAGTCAGCCAAGACAGTTGTCGTAGGTGGCGGAAACGTTGCTATGGACGCTGCAAGAACTGCTTTAAGACTTGGTTCTGAAGTAACAGTCGTTTATAGAAGAAGTGAGAAGGAACTTCCTGCAAGAGCAGAAGAAGTACACCACGCTAAAGAAGAAGGGATCAAGTTCGAACTTCTTACGAATCCTATCGAGATCTTAATGGATGACGATAAGTGCGTAAAAGGTATCAAGTGCGTAAGGATGGAACTTGGTGAGCCTGATGCATCCGGCAGAAGAAGACCTGTTGTTGTTGAAGGTTCTGAATTCGAGATCGAGACTGATTCAGTTATCATGGCTCTCGGAACATCTCCTAATCCTCTTATCGCAAAGACGACAAAAGGACTTGAAGTTAATAACAAGAAGTGTATCGTTGTAACTGAGGAGACTGGAAAGACAACGAAGGAAGGTGTCTATGCCGGTGGCGATGCAGTAACAGGTGCTGCAACTGTAATCCTTGCAATGGGTGCAGGTAAAAAGGCTGCTCAGGGTATACACGAATACCTAAGCGGAAACAAGTGATCTAAGAGGTAAAACTAATGGCAGATATGAGATATCAGAGAAACGAACTTCTTGCTCAGAAAGTCATCAAGGGGATCAACTCCCGTAACATGACAGGCTACTATGCTAAGGATAAGGAGGAAGCTCTTAAGACAGCTTTATCTCTTATTCCTGAAGGCAGCAGTATCTCAATGGGCGGTGCGATGAGTGTTCATGAGATAGGCTTATCAGAAGCGCTTAAGAATGGCAATTATGATTTCATCGACAGAGATGCATATGAAGATAAGAGGAAAGCAATGCTTCTTGCATACGATGCTGATTTCTTCCTTTCCAGTGCGAATTCCATTACTGAAGATGGTGTGATCATCAACATCGACGGTAACTCCAACAGAGTATCTGCGATCGCTCAGGGACCTAAGAAGGTCATATTCATCGTCGGTATGAATAAGGTCTGTCCTGATGTCGATTCGGCCATGAAGCGTGCAAGAAATGTTGCTGCTCCGATCAATGCCCAGAGGTTTGGTCTTGATACACCTTGCGCTAAGACCGGTTCATGCATGAACTGTAAGTCTCCTGACACGATCTGCTGTCAGTTCCTGATCACAAGGTTTTCGAGACATAAGGACAGGATACATGTGATCCTGGTAAATGATGATCTCGGTTATTGATCTTTTCGAAAACATTAATGATATGAAGATTAAAAGACGGTTGTCGATGGCAACCGTTTTTCTTGTTTTTCGAGAGAATATGAGTATCATATTGTAAGGATTATTTAAGGGTATTGGGGTATTTATGAAAAGATCAGCTTTGATATTGTGTGTTATCATGGCTATTGGCCTTTTGTCGGCATGCTCGAAAGACCAGCCTGAAGCAACACAAACATCAGCCGATACAATAGAGACTACGACGGTTACTTCGGAAACAACAGCGCTTCCGACTTTGACACCTTCTCCAACTCCTACTCCGATACCGTCACCGATTTATGTAGAAGAGATGTATTCAATACGTGCCAACGGCGACAGGATATTGTCTTCTGTAGAGAAGACGCAGGATGATCATATAGTTTATTCAGCGTTGTATTTCCTGAGCGGACACGGTATCAGCGATGAGGTGTTTTACGAATATGACGATAACGGTCTTTTGATTGGCACGGTATCAACAAATACTGTCAAGAAGGACGATTATATCACTTCAAGGAATTATTGTGATATCGATCATGACAGTAACGGCAACATCACGAAGAAGACGTATGAGAGTTATGAGGTCGATCCTGATACATCTGAGGAAACGTATTCTGCAACTTATGTGATCGACTATGAATATGATGACGAAGACCGCCTTATAAGCGAGAGATATTATGATCAGACAACAGGGAAGACCAGCTATGAGAATTCATATGAATATGATGAAAACGGACGCCTTTCAGCCATGATCAGCATTTCGCAGTACGGAACCGAGAAGACAGTCTATACTTATAGCGGTGATCTCCTGATCAACGAGAAGAGGTATCTTTCGGATCAGCTTTGCTATGAGACAGATCATCAGTATGACGAGAATGGTAATGAGATACTACGAACAGAGACATCATATGACCATACTCATTGGGAGACTGACACATGTCAGAGTTATTTCGAATACGATGAAGAGGGCAGGGTAATAAAGAGCGGTAACTACGATTATCCTGAGAACTATAGCGAATACGTATATTACACAGAGTGATCTCTGTATTCGATACAATCGTCAACGTAATATCCTGCTGCATTAGACAGTTCGATCTCACCTTCATGATCGATCTTCTTAACTGCTTTAGCAGGGCTTCCGATGATCATAGTATTATCTTCGAAGACCTTGTTCTGAGTAACGAGTGCTCCTGCACCGACTATACAATTCTTACCGATAACAGCTCCGTTTAAAACAGTCGCGCTCATTCCGATCAAAGTATTATCTCCGATCGTGCAACTGTGCAAAACAGCATTATGTCCAACAGTTACATTGTTACCGATCTTGATCTCTTTATCGATCTCACAGTGCAGTGTGCAGTTGTCCTGAATGTTAGATCTGGAACCGATAGTGATCGGCGCCATATCGCCTCTGATAACTGCGGAGAACCATACTGAGGAATCAGTTCCTATGGTTACATCGCCTATGATATCTGCAGATGGCGCTATGTAGCATGACTCGTCTATCTTAGGGCTCTTGCCCTTGTAATCCATTATCATATTAACCTCACACAAGATTAGTTACGCACACGAGGATACCCGGGCGTCTCTTCGTTTTTTCGACGAGGAAGCTCTTTATAGATTCACGGAACTGTCTTGAATAAGCATAGGATTCAAGATCCTTGTTCTTCGCCTTGTCGGAGGCAAGAAGAGCCATGGCCTTAGCACCGCAAGCTTTATGAAGTTCTTCCTTCTCATCCTCGAAAATAAATCCGAGCGAATTAACTTGTGGAGGACAGTACAGATTGCCGTTCCTGTCGAGAGTGATCGAGATCGCGATACAACCGTCTTCTCCGAGCATACGTCTGTCGCTGAATATCCTGTTGCCGATATCACTTGTGCTGGAACCGTCGATAAGTACAGCCTGAGCAGGAACGTTACCATTGATCCTTGCTTTGTTAGGACGTACCTCGAGTACATCTCCGTTGTTTAAGATAAAGATGTTATCTTCTTCAGTTCCGAGTGATTTAGCAAGTTCCTTATGCTTGTAGAGCATCCTGTATTCGCCGTGTACAGGGATGAAGTACTTAGGCTTGATAAGGCTATGAAGAAGCTTAAGCTCGTTTCTGTAAGCGTGTCCTGATACGTGAACGTCAGCAAGGGACTCGTAGATAACATGAGCACCTCTTCTGAAAAGTTCGTTGATGACACGATAGATTGGTTTCTCGTTACCAGGGATCGGATGAGCTGAGATGATTACAGTGTCACCAGCCTGGATCTCGATCGATTTATGTGAAGCGAAGGCGATCCTTGAAAGAGCACTCATTGGCTCTGCCTGGCTACCTGTTGTAAGGATAACGATCTCGTCCGGATCGTAGTTATCAAGTTCTGAAGTATCGATAAGAGTATCAGGGAGCATACTTATATAGCCAAGTGAATTAGCTACGTTAAACGTATTTATCATGCTCCTTCCTGAGAGGCATACATGTCTTCCGTATTTCTCTGCCGCATCGAAGATCTGCTGCATCCTGTGAACGTGGCTCGAGAAAGTTGCAACGATGATACGTCCTTTAGTCTCCTGGAATATCCTCTGGAAAGATTCTCCAACGTGCATCTCTGAAGGTGATACGCCAGGGATCTCAACGTTAGTACTCTCACACATGAAAAGGAGTACGCCTTCTTTTCCAAGTTCGCCGAATCTCTGAAGATTTATCGTCTTACCGTTTATAGGTGTGTAGTCTACCTTAAAGTCACCTGAATGGATGACCATACCGACAGGAGTCCTTATTGCAAGTGCATATGAATCAGCGATAGAGTGATTAACTCTTATGAACTCAACAAAGAAGTTAGTTCCTGCTTTGATGAAGTCGCCGTTCTTGCATGCGAGGAGGCTTATACCCTGTAAGCTAACTCCCTTATCCTGAAGCTTGTGTCTTACAAGTTCTACAGTAAGCTTTCCACCGTAGATAGGGCACTTAAGAACATCGAGCAGATACGGAAGGGAACCGATATGATCCTCGTGTCCGTGTGTAAGGAATATACCGCGAAGCTTATCCTTGTTTTCTACTACATAATTGAAATCCGGGATAACGGCATCGACACCCGGCATATTCTCTTCAGCAAAAGCCATTCCGACATCGACTATGATCATATCGTTTTCGTATTCGAAACATGTCATGTTCTTGCCGATCTCGCAAAGACCACCTAACGGAATGATCCTTAGTGGACTAGCCTTGCTTTGTTTTTGCTTCTTTTTCTTTGGTACTTTAGCAGTTGCAGATTTCTTCTTTGATACTTTCTTTTCTGCCTTTCCCGATTCGATTCTTTCTTCTTTTTTCATATCAGTTAACTATGTAAACCTCGCAAGATGTTGTTGAATATGATTCGCCTGCATCGGCGTAAATATCGATGTGATTTCCCTTAACTCCGGAACCCTTATCTTCTACGGTATAGTAGCCGTCTCCGCCGAGCGGATCGTTAACTACGTAGATTACAGTTCCTGCAGGGAAGATGGACCAGTCGGCAGCACATGTGACGCCTTCGGTACATGTTGATCCTGTCGCTGTGGAAGTGCTGTAAGTTCCGTCACCTAAAGGCTGAGGACCATAGAATGTTATCTTACAGTTTCCGTAGTAAGTCATGCCTTCTTTTGCTCCGTTACTAGCAGGCTGTGGCTGAGTCGGAGCTGCTGTTGCCTGAGTAGCTGCAGTTGTTGCCTGCGTTGTAGCAGCAGTCGTCTGAAGTGGGACAGGAGTTGGTGTAACAACTTTGACAGGCTCATCCTGACAAAGATCTTTAGATACGAAATTTCCGTTATATGTGTGATACCAACCGTTATCAGTTACTCCGACAACGTCGATACCTGAACCTTTTTCGATCGTCTTTACGATGTCATATTCGATGCCCGGGCCGGATCTTACGTTAAGTTCATTAGATGCATATACGAATTTGACTAATTTAGTCTCTGTATAGGACTTTGTAGTCTCAGTTGTTACAACTGTTGTTGTATTAGTTAGACTAGCTTCAGTGGATGCATCAGTAGCAGCTACTTCGGACACAACGGCCTCAGTTGATAACGTTGTCTCTACGACGGATTCTTCTGTAGGGATTATTACTGAAGCTTCGGAAGAAGTACCTGTTGGTTCTTCGCTTTCTGTCTCTTCAGCTGTTTCTTCTGTTGTTTCGTTTAAGAGCGCAGCAACCCTTGCATCACGCTTGACCTTGTCGCGCGCTTCCGATGCTTCGATAAGCGTTTTCATGGTAACAACGCAGACAGCACTTATGAGCACTATCATACCGACGCTGATACCAACCTTAAGCTTCTCTTGTGTGACTTTGTATTTTGTTGTAGTTCCGATGAACTTCATCGAGACCTCCTCCAAAAAGTGCGCATAGTTATATTAATTATACCATATAATAGGCCAAAAGCCTAAAACAAACGTTCGCGGAACGACTAAATATAGATGCGGATATATCTTTATGATGTGCATCGGGCACAAAAAATATTAACTGCTGTATGAGTCGTGATACAATATCTTGAATATGATGATAAGGTTGTTCCTGCTTAAAAATCAATTGTGCAGAAAAAAGCGGTCATATCGGTGTGATATGGCCGCATCATTAGTTATTGCTTGTTTGTATATCAGCTTACGCTACCTTTTACAGTGTCTACTGTAACTGTTCTTCCGTTTGTCAGAAGTCTAGTCGCATTAGAACATGAAAGGACTGCAGGGATATCGAGAGCCGCTGCAACCGTAGCTGTATGACATGAAGGATCATCGTCTTCAACGATAAGGACCTTTGCGCGTCTGATGAGTGGCATCATCGCATTCGTCGTATAAGGAGCAACGAGGATCAGATCTTCAGGTGCATCGATCTTGGAGAAGTCAGCATGCTCAGGATCTCTTATAAGGCATACAGTTCCTGATGTGATATTGTGCTTAGCGTTTTCGGAAGGGAGGCCCTTGCCGTTAGTGATCGCAGAACCTATCGTTTGAACCTTGATAGTATTTGTAGTTCCTGACATTCCGACAGGAGTTCCGCCGGTCATAACTACAAGATCGCCGTCGCTTAAGAATCCTGCCTTGGATGCGCACTCGATACCTACTTCGAAAAGTTCATCAGTTGAAGTAACTTCAGGAACAAGGATCGGAATTACGCCCCAGCTTAAGTTGAGCTGACGCTGAACTCTTGGGAATACCGTTGTCGAGATGATAGGACATCCAGGACGGAAACGAGAAAGAAGTCTTGCAGTTCTTCCTGCATGGGTAAGTGAGATGATCGCTTTTGCATCAAGGTCCATAGCTGTTGTACATGATGCATGGCTTATAGCGTTACCGACTGACGGAAGCATAGGGATATTCTGATTAACGAATCTCTTC
>JAGCGE010000075.1 GCA_017649745.1 Clostridiales bacterium
GATCGGCTGATTATTTCGCATTCTCGCGAGTAGTCCGGTACTTACCTTGTGCTTCTTAACCAGGACATATTGAGTAACGTTCTTCTTTTTCAGTGTTTTCCAAAACTTATCGTAAGAAATCATAAGGCATGTCCTCCTTATGACTTCATTATATGGGTAATATGCTATGGGTACTTTAATAAACTGTAAACGGTCGGTTAATTGTCATTTTGTTGACGTTATTTCTTGAAAGTGCCTGATACCACGCGATTTATGTGCGATCGCACCTCTTGTAGATATCAATTATTGTTAATATTGAGTAAACACTAGTGTCATGAAATAGACACCTGATATTATTGGGAATTATAATTAAATCATCTAAAAAACTAAGCATAGGAGGTATAGGATATGGACTTTTTTGAAGAAGCTATGTTTTTTGAAGGCAATGCACTTGGTAACAGTATGATCGACAGAATGCTCAATACTGAAAGCTGCACATACATCAGGGAATCCCATATGAAATTTGACGATAACTCCTATTTAGAATACTGCGCTAAGGATGAACCTGAGATATCTGCATATATGAAAGGATATTTGGAAGGTTATAAGGCAGGCTTTAAGCAGTGTATGAATGTAAAGTTATTGTACAAATACAGAGACAATAATGAATCCGAGTAAATTTTCTGGATTTTTTCGGAAGCTATTTTGAACGAAGGCTGACATTTTCAGCCTTCGTTTAATTTTGCGAAAAATAATAGGTATAATGGATTTCATCAGATCACGGAGAAGTATGTAAATGAATAAGCAAGAATTGTATTCAGAATTTGAGACCAAATACGAAGAATTGAAGGCAGCTTTGGAACAGGACGATCTTAACAGGATCAAAGAACTTACACTTGAAGTCCATTCATTAGTTCATCCAGCTGCAGTATCAGGCAGATCGGAAAAGACCATAGCTGACTATGTCTTGGATTATATGATGGAAGGAAATCAGGACGTTCAGGTACCAAGACAGATCTGGGAAACTGATCTTCATTATGCCGGTACCGATATGGTTCCTCTCTGTTGGCAGTTCTGGCATATCTATCGTATAGAGGATCTTGTCAGTAATATCTTGATGGCTAACCAAGATCAGATCTTTGATAAGAGATGGCAAAATAAGATCGGAGCTTCTATAACTGATACGGGTAATGCCTTGGATCAGGAGGAAGCCGTTAAGTTCTGTAAATGGATCGATGTTATAGCATTAAGAGACTATATGATCACTGTAGGACAGAATACTCGAGAGATAATCAAAAGTCTTTCTCTTGAGGAAGTAAAGTCAATGGTTCCTGAAGAATGGGTCATGAGGATACTTGAAGTCGGCGGAGTCACCACTGATTTCAGATCGGTGTGGCTCTTGGTATTCTGGGGAAGACTGACAAGAGGCGGAATGATCCTTACACCTATGACTTATCATCATATGATGCATCTTCCTGCTTGTATAGATTATCTGAATATCATTGAATAACTTTTGAGGAGCGACCTAAATATGAAGAAGATAGGTTTGGTAGGCGGAACCGGTCCTGAATCCACATTAATGTACTATAAGGAACTTAATAAACGCATTGACAAGATAACAGAAGGGAAGGCTATGCCTGATCTTGCTATCGAAAGTGTGGATTTTCGTAAGGCTTGGACCTTTGTATCTGAAGGACGTTATGAGGAGCTTACCGATTATCTGGCTTCAAAAGTAGATTGCCTTTCTAAAAGCGGTTCAGAAGTTATATCACTTACGGCCGGAACTATGCATGTCGTTTATGAAGATATCGTAAGTAAAACCGGCGTCGAGCCTATAAGTATCCCGAAAGCCATAAGAGACGAGATACTCAGAAGGGGTTATAAGAAAGTTGGCCTTCTCGGAACGATCTTTACAATGGAACAAGATTTTATGAAGAAAGACCTTACGCAAGCAGGGATCGAAGTAATAGTTCCATCTAAGTCTGATCGTGAAATGGTTGCGAAAAGGATCTTTGAGGAACTTGAGTTCGGCATAGTTAAGGATTCAACTTTAAATGAATTTATTACTTTAATTAATAAGATGAAGACGGAAAGTGGTATTGAAGCCGTTATCCTTGGATGTACGGAGCTTCCGTTATTACTTAATGATGATAATTGTCCTATAGCTTGTCTTGACAGCGTTGAGATCCATCTTAATAAGCTTATCGAACTGGCTATGGAGCAATAATTTAATTCGCTTTGGGTGGATTGTCAATTTCTTTGTTTTCACGAAGCGTGTATTTTTATAAAAAGAAAAAATAATACGAAATACCATGAATGTGATATAATGTTTAAGTTCGGGATACTATGCCCGTTATTTTGCGTGCAACTTTTTTAGAAAGGAGAAATCAAGATAGAAGAGAAGGCCGAATCTACAGCCGTTGCTAAGGAAGTTAAGCCGGCGATGAAGACAAAGAAGCGCAAGAAGACTTCAAAGGACTTGGCGATAGAGTTCTTTATCAAGGTAGGGATTACCATCGCTGTTGCAGTTATCTTGTGTGTGTTTGTTGTTGGGATCCATGTTAACCATGGGAATTCTTCTTATCCTATGCTGAAAGACGGAGATCTGGTGATTACTTTCAAGATCGGCAGGCTTGAAGCAGGTGAGGAGATAGCTTACAAGGTTGACGGTAAGGTCAGATTCGGAAGGATAGTGGCAGTCGAAGGTGATGTTGTCAATATCGCAGATCAATACATAACGGTTAACGACTATGGGATCGTGGAGGATGTTGTTTATCCAACGTCGTCAGAAGGCGCTAAGATAGGATTTCCATATCAGGTGCCGAACGAGAACGTTTTCGTGTTGAATGATTTCAGAAGCGATGTGACAGACAGCAGAACTTACGGTGCTATACCTCTGAAGGATTGTGAGGGCAAGGTGGTTCTTGTTCTTCGCCGAAGAGGAATCTAATATAGTTTTCCAAAAATTTTTCAAAATATAGGAGGAAAAACATGAAAGGATTTATTAAAAATTTATCAGCAATGCTGATAACAGCCGTGATGGCGGCATCTGTAGCGATGCCTGTATCAGCGGCCGGTTCTTACACACCGATTGCGGCAAAAAATGCTACATTTAACAAGTACTTGCTCGTTGATGGCGATGCAACAGCTCCGGCAACAACGTTCAGTTACACAATTTCTTCAACTGATGTAACGGAAATTCTTCCTGGTACATCAACAACATTACCAGTTTACAAGGGAACAGGAACACCTACGATCGCAGATGTATCATTCGCTACAACTGATACAGCTGAGACATCTACTCTTGTAACAGGTTACAACACTTATAAGAAGACTATAACGATCGACATGAGTTCGGTTTCATTCACTGAACCAGGTGTTTATCGTTACTACATACAAGAGGTTAAGCCACAAACTCCTGTTGGCGGCATGTACTACGATGTTGATGCTGTTACACCTGATCTGACACAGGATGGCGATCTCTACCGCACATTGGATATTTATGTTGAGGATGATTCAGCAACAGCGGCTAATACACTTAAGCTTACAGGCTATATCATGTATGATGGCATGATCACTGATGCTCCGCCTTCAGGTACACCTACATCAACAAGTTCAGCTATTACTGATACAAAGGCTATTGAAGTAAATACAGCAAACGGCGCAGAAGTAGCTAATGCAAATAAGACAGATAACTATGTTAACTACTATACATCTCAGTCACTTACTTTCGGTAAGGTCGTAACTGGTAACCAGGGTTCAAGAGATAAGTATTTTAAGATGACACTTTCTCTTAAATCTCCTGTTGATGCAACTGTGACAGTTGATGTTTCTAATGCCGATGCTTCTGTTCCTGCAGTAGCTAACCTTAACAAGGCAACTGATGCTTCATATGCAGGAGCAACTAACGCTACATCTATCGCTTTGACTGCTAATACTGCAGTTGAAACTGATTTCTATCTCCAGCACGGCCAGTACATCATCGTTAACGGTATCCCTGTTGGAACAGACTATGAACTTACAGAGACACCTGAAGGTTACACTTCAACAGAAGGAATCACACAAACAGTTTCTGTTATCAACTGGGACGGAGTAGCTGGTAATGATGCTCTCTCTGATGCTGTATCAGGCAAAATCAAGGTTGATGACGGTTCCGATACTACTACAGATGACGGTGATATCCAGACAGGTTATACAAATGATAAGCAGGGTCTTATCCCAACAGGTGTACTTCTTACAATGACTCCTGTGATCGTTGTTGCAGTAATCGTTGTTGCAGGTGTTGCTTTCTTTGCAGTAAGAAGTGCTAAGAGAAAGGCTTACGAACTTGCAGAAGCTGACTCTGAGACAGACGCAGAGTAATAAATTGCTTTAAACAAGAACGGATCTTTACAGATGACCAAATTCTGGAAGGTGATGAACGCCATATACGAGAAGACTATGCTCGGGATCTTCGTGATCGCGCTGCTTGTAGTCTTATATGCGATCTATGACACATGGTATGTTTTCGACCATGCTAATGATGATTCGCTTCGTCAGTTCAAGCCAAATGCTGTGAACGCAGCAGAAAACGGCGATTCACCTATTACATCGGATATGGTCGGATGGATCACAGTGGATGATACGAATATCGATTATCCCATAATGCAGGGCGTCGATAACTCTCAGTATCTGAACCTTGATCCTTATGGTGTGTATTCGTTATCAGGAAGCATCTTCCTGGATTGCCGAAACGCTCCGGATTTTGAGGATCCATACTCGATAATCTACGGACATCACATGGAATATGGCGTGATGTTCGGAGCATTAGATGATTTTTTAGACGCCGATTACCTTAACGCGCATAAGACGGGTGAACTGCTCGTTGGACGTGAAGGTAAGGTGGTAAACAAGCTGGAACTGTTCTATGCGATGAAGACGGATGCTAAGGAAGACATGGTATTCGATCCGGATCATTTTGATGAGTTAAGACAGTTCCTTGAGTCACAGGGATTTAAACGAGATAACAGGATCTTATGTCTTTCAACCTGTGCTGGCGGCACCTCTAGTGAGAGGACAGTCGTATTTGCTTATATTTTGGAAAATTGATAAGAAAGGAGGACAGCAGTATGCGTAAGCGTGAGCGTATGACAAAGATGATATCTATTGTCATGGCAGCTTTTGCTGTCCTCCTTTTCTTTGTTTTCCCTGTTAGTGCGGAGTCTAGAAATACTCCTGTAAAGGCACAGATCCCTATAATTTGCGAAAAGACAGACGCAACGAACAACAATTATGAGATCGTTATCGAAAATATCGATAACGCACCATTGCCTGACAACAATGTGATCAGTTTTAGTGAGTCAGGCCAAACTGAATATGAGATAGAGATAGATGAGCCTGGAACATACCTTTACAAGGTATACGAGAAGGCCGGTACAAATAAGAATATAATCTACGATAATACATCATATACAGTAACGATATTCGTTACACAGGACGATAACCGTGTGCTCAATGCACAAGTTATCCTCTCCAAGGACGGTGCAGGCAAGCCGACTTCAGTTAAGTTTGTCAATATGCCTATTGATACCGATTCTGGTACTCTAAGCAATACACCTGTTGGTACACACAACAATACACCTGTTGGTACACACAACAATACTCCTTCAGGTGATTCCGTCCCTTATGCGACTGCGACAGGTGAAGCGGTTAGCAAGTTCTACCATTATGCTGTTGCAACTTTTATGATCGGTTCGATCATCCTCATTCTCGCGTTAAAACGCAGGAAGGAGGAGACCGATGGCTAAGAAATTCAGACAATTCATTAGCATTTTTCTTGTTTTAACTACTCTCTTTAGTTATAGCAACCTTCTTCGTGCGGATGACACTGACGAAACTGAGCCGACTGAGACCGCTACTATAGAAGAAAGTGAGCCTTCGGAATCTACGGAGTCTTCTGAGGATATTGAGCCTTCCGAGACTTCTGAAACAATACCGGAAGAGACATCGGAATCAGATCCTTCTGAAAGTGTTTCCGGTACTCTTTCCAGAACTATCCTTGATTCTAAAGGATATACATATACTGTGACCGCTTCATATGATGAAGATACGGGCATTCCTTCTGATGCTGAACTTGTTGTTGAAGAGATCATTTCAGGTGAGGATTATAACGACTATTACGATAAGACTATAGAGGTCATTGGTGACCAGATCGGATACGTCAGATTCTTCGATATCAGCATCGTTAAGGACGGTGTTGAGTTTGAACCTAATGAAGGAACTACAGTTAACGTTAAGATCCAGCTTGCTGATATGCTTGATAGCGAGTTGAGTGTAATTCACTTTGCTGACGATTCTGACCCAGCTGTCGTTGAGACAACAACTGTTAATAATGACGAAGGTACTGAGATCGAGTTCGAAGCTGACGGTTTCTCCGCATATGCGATAGTAGATTTTGATAAGGACCCTGTAGTTTTCGGTTGGGATGATGCAAATACATTTGATGAAATTGCTGCACATGGAGCAGAGGGATTCTATGTGTCAAGTTCAGGTAATAATGTAACAAAGGGACATTACCTTACAGGAGGAATTGTTACTGGTGTTTCCGGTAATGCTGATAGAAACGGACTTGATGCAACAGAAGATGCATATTTGACTGGGGTGCCGGATGGTATTGAAAAGTTCTATTTTACAAGAGTTGATGGAACTGAGGACAAATTCATAATATATGTGAAAAGAAGTGAAACGTCATTTGAATACTTACAAATGACTAATGTTCAAGGTAACAGTAAACGTAAGGGTCTTACTTTTGTATCAAATGCTGATGATGCTACGGAATTTAAACTGGAAAAGTATAAGACCGGCGATAACAGCTTCTATATATCTGCAATGGATGGTATTTACTGGGTTCGAAATGGAGCAAAGAATCCTCCTGGAGTTGGTGCCGTTGTTGGATATCAAGCGAAGGATGATACAAATGCATACCCAATTAGACTGCAATATAAGACGGAGGAGATAAGCGATCCTTACAAACTTGATAATAAGTCGTATGGTCTTATGTACTATGATTCAGGTATTGCAGGTAAAGGATTGATAGATGAATCTTCTAATGCCGGATCTCTTGATACACTTGCTATGCCTGTACTCGCTCACAAGGATGATCATGAAGATAGGATGTTTGTTCCAAATGACTCTGATATAGTCATGTGGAAGATCAAATGGAAAAGTGAAGATTTCTACACCTTCTCCGCTGAGATAAATGGTGAAACAAAGTATTTGAATATCGGTGCTAACGGACCTGAGATATCTGATACAGAGCAAAGCATCCGTGTAACGCCTGGTACCGGAGATAATAAAGGCAAGATCTCTTTAAGTGTTGGAAATAATGTTCTTACTTATTCAGGTGAGATCAATAACGGATTTGTTGTTAACGGAACTGATTCCGACAGATACAGATGGTTGAATCTTGTCGAAATGTCCTTGCTTACTTCTGATTATTGGCTGACTTATTCGGCTAAGAAGATAAGTGTATCAGATCCTGCTCTTAAAAACGGTGATCGTGTGATCGTCTACACCAGAGTTTGGAATGACTCTAAAAAGAGATACGATTTCTATGCTGTAGATCACGACGGAACACTCGTTCCTTGTTATGAAGAAGGTGACGAGATCCAGTGGATCGGTGACAGAATCAATACACTTTTGTGGGATTATACGATCTATTATGAGAAGGGCAAAGATGCAGTAAAAGAAAACGAGAATAACTTTTACGAACTTTATAATGAGTATTCCGAGAAGTATATCAGTCCTAGTGCGATCAGTGACGAAGTGCTGGATGACAGTAAGATAGGCATCAACATGGTCGGTAGAAGTGATGATGAATACTATTCACCGATCGTTGCTTGGGATACGGATAACTATGCTTATGCAGGTGTCAGAACGGATAATGGAAGGATCATATCTTATCCGTTGTATGATCCTGTTCCTTCTAACGAATCAACGGATTTCTATTTTGCTACTATTCAGGATCTGAACATAACGGATGATCTTACTACGGTCGAAACAGTAGATAATACCGCTTATGGTATGAAGATGAAGTTGATCAACTTTGATGTTAATGGTACTGACTGGAAAAATGGTGAGCAGAGTAAATTCTTGGGAAATAATGCAGGTGGTGCTGTTCTTACTCCTCAGCAGGGAATCCTGTCTGCAAATCTTGGACCAGACGGTTATCCAACAGTAACTCATGGAACTCATGCCGGAGAGTCACTTGCTGGTCTTTATGACAGCAGATTGAAGGATGTAAACCATTTGTTTGTATCTTCAACTTATATGAGTTCAGGATATTTTGAATTTGACAGTACTCAGAATTTTGCTGAATTAGGACCAGACAACAATTTTAAGGTCTACCAGGAATTGGGTACGATAAATGGTGACGGAAGAAAGTCTCTGCAACATGGTCAGTTCTTGCCTTTCGACAAACTTGATCTAGGTGACTATTCAACTAATTTGAATATGTACACCGCTACTCAAGCTCTGTTGGATGATTCAGATCCAAGAAAGTATGAAAATCTATATCGTATAGATGATCCTGATTATAACTTTGGTATGCTGCTTGAGACATCATTTGTTCAGACTCCAGACGGACACGATGATTGGGATCACGATATTATCTACGAGTTTACCGGTGACGATGATTTCTGGCTCTATGTAGACGGAGTTCTCGTAATGGATCTTGGTGGTATTCATAGCGCCCTCAAGGGAACTATCAACTATTGTACCGGTGAGGTCTATGTTCAGGGTGCATCAACTCCTAATACAACTCTCTATGCGATCTTTAAGAAGAACTATATGGATCAGGGACATACAGAGCAGGAAGCTATCGCATATCTTGATACGATCTTTAAACAGAAGAGTAACGGACAGTATGTTTTCAAGGATTACTCGGCTCATACGATGACGATCTTCTTTATGGAGAGAGGTCAGGGCGCATCGAATCTTCATATGCGTTTTAACCAGTCATCTGTAAAGCCTGATACAGTTATCCTCGGTAAGGAATTATCAGGAGTTGATGCGACAGAATCATTCTATGCTGAATTCCCATTCCAGATCTATTATCAGCTTGTTGATGGTGA
>JAGCGE010000076.1 GCA_017649745.1 Clostridiales bacterium
CGCCTGTTATTATACCCTATTAATCGAATAAAAGTTAACTCGACTGAGGTATTTATGAATTACAGGTATCTGATCGCCTCCGACATGGATTTCACTCTCATCATGCCGGGAGAAGACGTAAGCGAACAAAACAGACAGGCTGTACTTGCTCTTCGCGAAAACGGTTGCGCCTTCACACTTGCGACAGGAAGGACATTCTACCTCATAAGGAAGTATTGTAAAGACCTTAAGATCGACATCCCGTGCATAACAAGTAACGGCGGTGCTCTTTATGATCCGGTAACAGGAAACATCATCTCGGAAGACATCCCTGAAGAAACAGTCAAGCAGATCATTCCTTTTCTGATAGATGAAGGCGTCGACATCGTCGGCTATTCAAACGAAGGCGTGTTCTTCGCCCCTAACAGCAAAAGGCGTGATTTCTTTATCAATTACAACAAAGGCGTTCCTGACAACGAGAAAGCAAAGATGTACGATCTTCCTGTCAACGGACCTTATCCAAGATTCAGCAAGATCCTGACAGTCGGTGCAGATGAGAAGATGCGTGATTACTTAAGGTCACGCCCTGATCTAGAATGCGCGGCTTCGACGGGAGAGCTTTTCGATATCATGAAAAAAGGCATATCAAAAGGAGAGGCACTCTTAAGGCTCGCCGATATACTTAATATCCCTCACGAGAATACGATAGCCATAGGCGATAATGAAAACGATCTGCCAATGTTAAAGTCAGCCGCTTTTTCGATAGCTATGGGAGGAAGTCCTGATAGCGTATTATCGTGCTGTAATAAGGTAACAACAACGTGCGAAGAGGACGGTTTTGCTAAAGCTGTCTATGATCACATCCTCCCTCTCATTAAATGAGAATATATTATTTATATGTGTTTTCGGCTTTAAACATGCATGAAGATATTTATAAACATTCTTTATCCTATCTTTACTAATTCTTAACTCCTGACACGTATACTCCTTCTCAGAAACAAATATGAAGGAGAAAACAACAATGAAATACTTCCAAAAAATCACAACATGCGCACTCGCAGCAACAATGCTTCTCGGTATGGGAACAATGATGACAGGATGCGGTAAGAAAGCTTCAACAGCAGTTATCGAGGCATCAGACAGCTGGTACAATACAAAGAGGATCGAACTCGATGCAGGATATGACGTATCTGAGTTCACATATATCCAGCACAACACACCACTTCTTGTTAAAGACAGCTTCGTAGTTCTCTATCTCGCTCAGAAGTCAGCAACATTCGAAGAGATGAGAGACCCTAACTTCGACTACAATTCGATCCTCGTAAGCGATCTGGTTCTTTTCGATAAGGACGGAAACAAGACAAACACGATCAACCTTAATGATGAGATCGCTACAGAAGGAAGTGTAGCTCAGGTAACAGCTATCTCACCTGCAGGAGACGGAGTTGGAATCTTCTACATCACTCAGGATGTGAAAGCACTCGTTGCAGATTATAAGAACTATTATGCAAAGATCGACCTTTCTACAGGAAAGATGGTCGGTGATCCGGTCGAACTTAACTTCGGAAAGCAGGATGTTATAGGCGATGTAAAGAATATCGACGGTTATGATATTCTCTCAGTCATTACAGCTTCAGATGATGATTATTCATTCCACCTCAACATCTATAAAGAAGGAAATAAAGTCTCTGATATCGACTTTGATAAGGACCTCGGAAAGGGTAAGATGCAATACTTCGATAAGATCTTCTCCGTAGGCGAAGGAAAGCTTAGAGTTATCGGTTACGGCAATGACGAGAATATCACGGCTGATGTCGATATCGAGTCTGGAAGAGCAACTGTCGTAGAAGATTCCAAATATGATCTCAACAGCAATCTTTCTTCATTCGACGGAAAGACATATGACCTCTCAGATGACGGTCTTAAGCTTGTTGAAGAAGATAAGGAAACAGACTTCATCCTTTTCGATGACTGTAATGTAAACAGATGCGAAGTATCTTCAGGTAAGATCCTTAATGTATCTGACGGAAGTGCCACGATCATCTGTGACGGCTATACAGAGAATGCTCTTGAGGGTGCACCTCTTATCGTATACTCATTCGAAAAGGCTGAGAAGAACCCTAATGCAGGAAAGAAGATCATCACTGTAGCAAACCTCGCAGGCGAGCTCGACTATTCAGAGGGTGAAGGTATCCGTGTTTTCAATGAGACAAATAAGGATTACTTCGCAAAGATCGTTACATATGATGTAGACGATTACGGTATCGATAATAATTCTTCCAACAATGATGATAAGTCAGCTTCAAATGACAAGGCTGCTGCTTCAATGGCTAATGCCCTCGCAGTTGATCTCATGAACGGTACAGGTCCTGACGTTATCCTCGGTGCTGCAGACTTCGGTGAGCTTCTTAACGAAGAGTATCTTGAAGATCTCACAACATATGTTGGTGGCGATAACGGTCTTGATACTTCAAAGTATTATTCAAATATCATCGACGCTTCAAAGACCGGCGACAAGCTCTTCTTTATGCCTTATTCATATGAAGTAGTAGGTATCCTCTGTGACGGTACTTCCATCAAGGACGGTCAGATCGGCTTCACATATGACGAGTACAACGATTTCGTAAATACAGTATGTAACGGTGAAGAGCCATATACAAAGTACGGTTCCAGAATGGATTTCTTCAAGGAGTGTATCGCTAATTCGAGCGAAACATGGGTCAAGGATGGCAAAGTTAACTTCGATAGCGATGAGTTCAGAGCTCTTGCAAAATATTTCAAGGAAAATGTTGGTGAAGGTGTTATCGAAACAGACGACGATGCATCGATCTTCGACAGCATCTACTCAGATTCATCAGAAGGCGCACAGGTCATCTTCCTTAACCCAAGAAGATCAATGATCGATATGTGTAAGTACGGTACAGGATCTGCTTTCTTAGGCTTCCCTTCAATGGATGGAAGAGGACCTTCGATCTCTATCTATTCTTCCGGATCAGTATCAGCTAAGTCAGATAACAAAGACGGCGCTTGGGACTTCCTCAAGACACTTGCTTCAGAAGACATCCAGAAATACAGCGACAGCAACGTTTTGAATATCGCTGCAGAAGAAAAGATCCTTGAAGATGTAGAAAAGCTCAACTCAGATCTTTACACTCTCTACACAGAGTCATACGGAATGCAGATCTCGGATAAGGACCTCGCACAGTATGGTCTTTACAAGAAGGATGCAGGCTTCGTCGATATGTATAAAGAGTTCTTGAAGGAAGCTTCAGGAATCTCATCAAGCAACAAGGCTATCACAAACATCGTATGTGACGAGATCCAGTCTTACTTCGCAGATCAGAAGGATATCGATACAGTCATCGGCACGATCCAGGATCGTACACAGACAGTACTTGATGAGAGCAAGTAATATTCTTGAACATAACCAAACCCGAAAAGAGCCAGGTGAGAAATCCTCATCCGGCTCTTTGATTTAGCGGAAAATTCAGAAATCAACCTTTAAGAGCGACCTCACGCATCATAGCATCAAGACGTTTAACAATGCCTTCCCATGAGTAATTCGAATTAACATATTCCTCGCCGTTCTTACCCATGATCTCACATTCATTCTTATGAGACAGGAGATAATCGACGCAGCCTTCGAATTCAAGATAATCAGTATAATAAAGTCCTCCGTTACTCTTAAGGCAGTGTGCTTCAAGAACGTCGCAGCGGCCATTAACGAGGACCGGACGATTGAGCTTCATCGCTTCAAGAACAACAATGGAAAGACTCTCGAACTTCGACGGGAGAACGAGGAATCGTGATGCAGCGATAGATCCGAACTTATCTTCTTCAGATACGAATCCGAGCGGAATGATGTCATCAGCCTTCGGAACTTCGATAACTTCCTTACCCGCAAGAACAAGTTTAAGATCGGAATCCTTGTGACGGTTCTTGTACTCTCTGAAATATCTGAAAAGTTCAGGACAGCACTTATTCTCATCGATCCTTCCGATATAGACCATAAAGTCGCCGTTAAGGTTGTACTTCTCCTTAAATGCGCTCGCTGATACGTCGGACGGAACTTCTACACCGACACCACCGATACCTTTGTTATCAGGGATATTACCTGTCGAAAAGTATGTGTTGACGAGTTCTTTCTCTTCGGTAGTGTTGTAGAAAAATGCACCGGGCAAAGTAAACATCTTCTCGAAAAGCTTAAGATGGATAGTCCACTCATCATGTGCAGTCGGAATAAGAACTGCCTTTTTGCCGATCTCCTTAAGACCGAAATA